>NZ_JBHXFJ010000001.1:170900-328682 GCF_042722465.1 Streptomyces sp. NPDC127098 | reverse complement strand
GGCCCCCGGGGTGGGGCCCCGCGGCGGGGGGGCGGGCCATTTCCGGTGCGGGCTGCGGTCCGGGTGGTATCCCACGGGGGGCACGGGCCCCCGGGGGTCCGCCGTCGGCGCGCACCGGGGGTAGGGCGTCCGCCGTGGTGGGCCGTGAGCCGGAGGCGAACGCGGGCCGCACGGCGCACCAACCCGCGGCGCGCCGCCACTCCCGCGCGGCTGTCGCGAACACCGCGATCGCCTCCGGGTCAGAGGAGCCGGCCGACGCCAACACCACGCCGGTCTCGGCCCGGTCGGCCCGGCCGACGCCGGCCTGGGCGAGCCGCCGCTCGAGGGCGGCGAGCAGCAGCGGGTCGGGGCCGAGCACGTCGGCCCGCCGGATCGTCAGCCCCGGCAGCCGGGCGGCGGAGGCCCGCAGCACGGCCGGGATGTCGGCCTTGGCGTGGAAGGCCCTGGCCAGCAGCAGCGGCACCGCCACCACCCGCCGGGCGCCGGCGGCGTACAGCTCGGTCAGCGCCCGGTCCACGCTCGGCGCGTCGAAGTCGAGGTAGCCCACCGCCACCCGCGTCCCGGGCGCCAGCGCCCGCGCCCGCGCGGCCAGCGCGGACACGGTCGCGGCGTGCCGGCGGTCGCGGCTGCCGTGCGCGACGACCAGCAGGGGCGGGGGCGGCGGCGTGGTCACGAGGAGCGGACCAGCAGGCCGCGACCGCGCAGCACGCGGCGCTCCAGCGGGGAGAAGAACAGCAGGTCGATGGCGACGCCGACGATCAGGATCAGGATGATCGTGGCGAGCACCCCCGACATGTTCTGCATCGTGCGGTAGCCCTCCATCAGCTGGCCGAGACCGGTGCCCAGGCTCGGGGTCTGCACGATCAGCTCGGCCGCCATCAGCGAGCGCCAGGAGAAGGCCCAGCCCTGCTTGAGGCCCGCCAGGTAGCCGGGCAGCGCCGCCGGCAGCAGCACGTGCCGCACGCTGGTGAGGCCCCGGGCGCCGAGCGTCCGGCCGACCCGCAGGTACAGCGGCGGGATCTGGTCGACGCCGGCCACGATGCCGTTGGCGATGGACGGCACCGCGCCCAGCAGCACCACCGCGTAGATGGTGCCGTTGGAGAGGCCGAACCAGATGATCGCCGCCGGCACCCAGGCCACCGAGGGCAGCGACTGGAGGCCGGTCAGCACCGGCCCGATCGCCGCCCGCACCAGCTTCACGCGGGCGACGAGCAGCCCCAGCGGGGTGCCGATGGCGATGGCGACCAGGAAGCCGAGCAGGCCACGCGAGACGCTCGTCCAGATGTACTCGAACAGGGTGCCCTGCCGCCACATCTCGTCGTACTCGCCCCACACGTCGGCGGGGCTCGGCATCAGGTAGTCGGGCTGGATCTCCGCCCAGTAGACGGCCTGCCAGACGGCCAGCACCAGCAGGACGGCCACCAGCGGCGGCACCACCTTGGCGAGCACCACCCGGCCGATCGACTGCCGGTCCTGCGCCGGCACGGTGTCCAGCGCGTCGAGGCCGGCCTCCAGGCCGGCGAGGTCCGAGGCGCCGGCCGTCGGGCGCGGCGTCGTGTCACTGTTGGCCATGACGGCGGATCTCCTCCCTGAGCCGTTCGGTGATCTCCACGGAGAGCGCCGAGACCTCGGCGTCCTCGATGCGGCGCGGCTGGGGGATCTCCACCCGCCACTCGTGCGCGATCCGGCCCGGGCGCGAGGAGAGCAGCACGACGCGCTGCGCGAGCCGCACCGCCTCGCGCACGTTGTGGGTGACGAAGAGGATCGAGACGCCGGTCTCGGACCAGATCCGGGTCAGCTCCTCGTGCAGCACGTCCCTGGTGATCGCGTCGAGCGCCGCGAACGGCTCGTCCATCAGCAGCAGCTGGCTGTCCTGGGCGAGCGCCCTGGCCAGCGCGACCCGCTGCCGCATGCCGCCGGAGAGCTCGTGCACCCGCTTGTCGTACGAGCCCTGGAGCCGGACCAGGGCGAGCAGGCGCTCGGCCTCGGCGCGGCGCTCGTTCTTCTGCACGCCGCGCAGCCGCAGCGCCAGCTCCACGTTCCGGCCCGCGGTCAGCCAGGGGAAGAGCGCGTGCTCCTGGAACATCAGGGCCGGGCGGCCGCCGGGGACCGAGATCCGGCCCTCGGAGGCCGCGTCGAGCCCGGCGGTCAGGTTGAGCAGGGTCGACTTGCCGCAGCCCGAGGCCCCCAGCAGGGTGACGAACTCCCCGGGCGCGACGTCGAGGCTGATGTCGTCGAGCACCAGCTGCTGCCGGCCGGGTCGGCCGAAGGACTTCGAGACATGGTCGAGACGCACGGCGTACCCGGTCGCGACGGCGTCGGCGGCGTCGGGCTTGCCGGTGGCGGTGAGGGCCATGGTTGTCACCTCCTGGAGGCTGCGGTCACGGGACTCTCGGGCGCGTCAGTCGTCCACGCCGAGGCCGGCGTCGTCGACCTCCGGCTGCCCCGCGTCGGCGAGCACCCGGTTGAGGATGGACAGGTCGTAGATGCCGCCGAGGTCGGTCTCCTCCAGGAGCCCCGCCGTCACCGCGTGCTCGGCGCCGAGCTGGAGCGTCCCGGCCAGCGGGTCGTCGAGGAACTCGACGTTCTCCCAGGCCGGGTCGAGCACCTCGGCCGGCAGCTCGTTGCCGCCGGGCAGCGCGGCGAGGCCGGCGTTGAAGTCGGCCTTGGCCTCGTCCGGGTTGTCGTTGATCCAGGCGTTGGTATCCACCACGCCGCGCACGATGGCCTCGACCACGTCCGGGTGGTCGGCCAGGAAGTCCTGGCGGGCGATGACATGGGTGACGACATAGCGCCCGTCGTCCCACAGCTCGCCCTCGTCGAGCAGGGTCTCGGCGCCCCGGCTCACCAGGTTGGCCGCGGTGGGCTCGGGCACCCAGGCGCCGTCGATGTCCCCGCTGTCGAAGGCGGCCGGGATCTCGGCGTTGGGGATGCGGGCCACCTCGACGTCGCCGCGTCCTGACTCCGGGTCGACCTCGTAGCCGTTGTCCGCCAGGTAGTTGAGCAGCGCCACGTCCTGGGTGTTGCCGAGCTGCGGGGTGGCGATCCGGGCGCCGGCCAGGTCGTCGAGGGACGGGACGGTGTCCGGGTTCACCACCAGCGAGGCGCCGCCGGAGGCCGCCCCCGACACGATCCGCAGGCTCTGCCCGCCGGACTGCGCCCAGCCGTTGATGGCCGGGTTGGGGCCGATGAAGGTGACGTCGACCTCGCCGGCGTTGAGCGCCTCGATGGCGGAGGGGCCGGCGTTGAAGATCTGGGTGGAGACGTCGGTGCCGCCCAGCTCCTGGCGGATCAGGCCGCCGTCCTCCTGGAGGCCGACCACCGCGGTGGCGTGGGTGATGTTGGCGAAGTAGCCGATGGTCACCTCGTCGGCCGACAGGGCCTCGGCGCTCGACTCGTCCGACGACGGGTTCGACGGGCCGGCGTCGTCCTCGGAGTCCGAGCCGTAGCCGCAGGCGGCCAGGAGCAACAGCGGGAGCGCCGCGGCGGCGGTCAGCGTGCGGCGGCCGCGGCGGGCGGCTCTCCGGCGGGAGGAGCGGATGGCGGTCATGGACGGGTCCTCTCAGGGCAGGCAGGAATCGGGAACGGGGTCAACGGGCGGGGTTCAGCCCGCACATCGCCCGATCCCGCCGTGCCCCGCGCCGAGCCTGCCGCTGCCGACGCGGCCGCCCTCCTTGGCGAAGGTCGAGAAGACGTCTCCAGGGCCTGTCCGACCATTCCCGGCGGGCTCGCGACGCGCCCCCAGCCTGGCGGCTGGGAGGTGCCCCCAGACATCCCGCCTGGCGGCGTTGCCCCACGCCGCAGAGCGGTATGTCGACGCTGCGCGCGAGTACGGCCAAGTACGAGCTGCGCTGCTATCGATATGCGGCTCCGCCGCGCGGGGCGCCTTGCCAGCCGGGCGCCATGCGCCGCTCGCTGATCCACCGGGAATAGTCGGACAGGCCCTGATCCGCATCGTCAGAAGTCCCACCCCTCGGACGCCTCGTCCACGGGCTGGTCGGGGGCGCTGGCGGCGAAGGCGGTGCCCGCCATGCCGGCGGTGAGGGTGGCGCCGTCCGCCGGGTCGATCAGCAGGAAGGAGCCGGTGGCGCGGGAGTCGGCGTAGTCGTCAACGGCCAGCGGCTCGGCCGTGCGGATCACCACCCGGCCGATGTCGTTGGCCACCAGCCGGCCGGGCGCCGGGTGCTGGGAGAGGTCGTCCAGCGTCAGCCGGGACGGGATCTCCCTGACGATCGCCTTGACCGTGCGGGTGGTGTGCTTGAGCAGCACCCGGGCGCCCGGGGTCAGCGGCCGGTCGTGCAGGTGGCAGACGGTGGCGGTGAGGTCCTGGCTCGCCCCGGTGGCGCCGGCCGCCGGCACGATCAGGTCGCCGCGCGAGATGTCCAGGTCGTCGGCGAGGGTCAGGGTCACCGACATGGGCGCCCAGGCCACGTCGACGGACTGGCCGAGCGCGTCGATCCGCTCGATCACGCTGGAGTGGCCGGACGGCTGCACCAGCACCCGCTCGCCGACCCGCAGCACGCCGGAGGCGATCTGCCCGGCATAGCCCCGGTAGTCGGGGTGCTCGGCGGTCTGCGGCCTGATGACGTACTGGACGGGGAAGCGGGCCGGGTCCTCGGCCGGGTCGCGGGTGACCGGCACGGTCTCCAGGTGCTCGAGCACCGTGGGGCCGCCGTACCAGTCCATGGTGGCCGAGGCCGTGACGACGTTGTCGCCGGCGAGCGCCGAGATGGGGATCGCGGTGACCTCGGGGACGCCGAGCGAGTCGGCGTAGGCGGTGAACTCGCCGGCGATCCGGGCGAACACCGGCTCGGCGTAGTCGACCAGGTCCATCTTGTTGACGGCCAGCACCACGTGGGGGACGCGCAGCAGGGCGGCGACCGCCGCGTGCCTGCGGGTCTGCTCGACCACCCCGTGCCGCGCGTCCACCAGGATGATGGCCAGCTCGGCCGTGGAGGCGCCGGTCACCATGTTGCGGGTGTACTGCACGTGCCCCGGGGTGTCGGCGAGGATGAACCGCCGGCGCGGGGTGGCGAAGTAGCGGTAGGCGACGTCGATGGTGATGCCCTGCTCGCGCTCGGCGCGCAGGCCGTCGGTGAGCAGCGCCAGGTCGACGGAGTCGGCGCCGCGGTTGCGGGAGGCCAGCTCGACGGCCTCCAACTGGTCGGCGAGCACCGACTTGGAGTCGTGCAGTAGCCGGCCCACCAGCGTGGACTTGCCGTCGTCGACGGAGCCCGCGGTGGCGAAGCGCAGCAGCGAGGTGGCCGAGGTCTCGGCGGGCGAGGCGGCGGTCGTCATCAGAAGTACCCCTCCCGCTTGCGGTCCTCCATGGCGGCCTCGGACAGCTTGTCGTCGGCCCGGGTGGCGCCGCGCTCGGTGAGCCGGGAGGCCGCGATCTCGGCGATGATCTGCTCGATGGTGGCGGCCTCCGACTCGACCGCGCCGGTGCAGGACATGTCGCCCACGGTGCGGTAGCGGACCAGGCGGGTGGCCACCGGCTCGTCGTCCTTCGGGCCGCCCCACTCGCCCGGGGCCAGCCACATGCCGGAGCGCCCGAACACCTCGCGCTCGTGGGCGAAGTAGATCGCCGGGATGTCGATCTTCTCCCGGCCGATGTACTGCCACACGTCGAGCTCGGTCCAGTTGGAGAGCGGGAAGACCCGGACGTGCTCGCCAGGGGCGTGCCGGCCGTTGTAGAGCTGCCACAGCTCGGGGCGCTGGCGGCGCGGGTCCCAGCCGCCGAACTCGTCACGCAGCGAGAACACCCGCTCCTTGGCGCGGGCCTTCTCCTCGTCGCGGCGGCCGCCGCCGAAGACCGCGTCGAAGCGGTTGCGCTCGATCGCGTCGAGCAGCGGCACGGTCTGCAGCGGGTTGCGGGTGCCGTCGGGGCGCTCCCGCAGCCGGCCGCTGTCGATGAACTCCTGGACGTGGGCGACGTGCAGCCGCAGGGAGTGGCGGGCCACCACCTCGTCCCGGTAGTCGATCACCTCGGGGAAGTTGTGCCCGGTGTCCACGTGCAGCAGGGAGAACGGCAGCGGCGCGGGCGCGAACGCCTTGAGCGCCAGGTGCAGCATGACGATGGAGTCCTTGCCGCCCGAGAAGAGGATCACCGGGCGCTCGAACTCCCCGGCCACCTCCCGGAAGATGTGCACCGCCTCGGACTCGAGCACGTCCAGGTGGGACAGCGTGAAGGGACCACCGGGGTCGGCGGACGCCGTCATGCTCCGCTCCTCTCGCTCGTCTTCGCTCAGCGGGACCGTCACAACAGCCCCCGCTCGCCCAGCAGCGCGTGCAGCGCGCCGGCCGACTCGGCCACCGACTGCTCGTGCGCGGCGATCACCAGGTCGGGCGCGGCCGGCACCTCGTAGGGGTCGTCCACGCCGGTGAGCCCCGTGAGCTCACCGGCCGCCTGCCGCGCGTACAGGCCCTTGACGTCGCGCTCGGAGCACACGTCGACCGGCGTGGCCACGTGCACCTCCAGGTAGCCGGTGCCGGACACCTGGTGGTGCTTGCGCACCGCCTCGCGGCTGTCCGCGTACGGCGCGATCACCGGGACCAGCACCTTCACCCCGTGCGAGGCGAGGAGTTCGGCGACGAAACCGATGCGGGTGACGTTGGTGTGCCGGTCCTCGCGCGAGAAGCCGAGCCCGGCCGAGAGGAACTCCCGGATCTCGTCGCCGTCCAGCACCTCGACCCGGTGTCCTTCGGCGGTCAGGCGCTCGCCGAGCGCCCGGGCGATGGTCGTCTTGCCGGCGCTCGGCAGGCCGGTGAGCCAGATGGTGGCGCCCTGCCCTGACACGCTCATCTCCCACTCCTGAGGCTCTCGTCGGGGTGTGCTGTGGTGGGCGCGGTGGCCCGAGGGGTGTGCCGCATCAGCCGTGCAGCCCGCACTCGGTCTTGGCCAGACCGGCCCAGCGGCCCGCCCGCGCGTCCTCGCCGGCCAGCGTGCGGCGGGTGCAGGGGGCGCACCCTATGGAGGCGTAGCCGTCCTGCAGCAGCGGGTTGGTCAGCACCCCGTGCTCGGCGACATAGGCTTCCACATCCGCGTCCGTCCAGCGGGCTATCGGCGCGATCTTCACCTTGCCGCGTCGCGCGTCCCAGCCGACCACCGGCGTGCCGGCGCGGGTCGGCGACTCGTCCCTGCGCAGCCCGGTGGCCCACGCGTCGTAGTCGGCCAGGCCGGCCTCGAGCACCTCGACCTTACGCATCGCGCAGCAGCGGTCCGGGTCCCGCTCGTACAGCCGGGGCCCGTACTCGGCGTCCTGCTCGGCGACGGTCAGCCGGGGGGTGAGGGTGATGACGTTGACGTCCAGCACGGCGGCGACCGCGTCCCTGGTGCCGATCGTCTCGGGGAAGTGGTAGCCGGTGTCCAGGAACACGACGTCGACGCCGGGCCTGGCCCGGGCGGCCAGGTGGGCCACGACGGCGTCGGCCATGGAGGCCGTGACGCAGAACCGGGGTCCGAAGGTGTCGGCGGCCCAGCGCAGGATCTCCAGGGCCGGCGCCTCCTCGAGCTCGCGGCCCGCCCGCTCGGCCAGCTCGCGCAGCCGCTCGGCGCGGGGTGGCTCGGTGCTGGTGACGGTGGTCATGGTTCCGATGCCCCTTCCTCTGCCTCTGCCTTGCCTTACATCAGCCGTCGTGGTCGTCCCGGTCGCCGCGCGTCAGACCGCTGGCCAGCAGGCCGAGGAACGACAGGCGGAAC
Organism: Streptomyces sp. NPDC127098; assembly: GCF_042722465.1. NCBI lineage: Bacteria > Bacillati > Actinomycetota > Actinomycetes > Kitasatosporales > Streptomycetaceae > Streptomyces > Streptomyces sp. NPDC127098. The sequence goes on along the minus strand of NZ_JBHXFJ010000001.1, from coordinate 320,980 downwards.
GCCCGGTTGCACGCCGCGCACTCCCAGGCGCCGTGGCCGGCCTCGCTGGGGCGCAGGTCCTCGTCGCCGCAGTACGGGCAGTAGAACGGGGCCGCGCGCTCGCTCATGACAGCGCGCCCTCGTCCGCCCTGGCGACCCAGCGCGCGAACCGCTCGCCCGGCTCCCGCTGGTCGAGGTAGGTCCGCAGCACCCGCTCCACGTAGTCGGCGAGACCTTCGGCGGTGACCTTCAGGCCGCGCACCTTGCGACCGAAGCCGGGCTCGAGGCCGAGCGAACCGCCCAGGTGGACCTGGAAGCCCTCGACCTGCTCCCCGTGCTCGTCCACGACCAGTTGCCCCTTGAGACCGATGTCCGCGATCTGGATACGGGCGCAGGAGTTGGGGCAGCCGTTGATGTTGACGGTCAGCGGCTCGTCGAACTCCGGCAGCCGGCGCTCCAGCTCCTCGATCAGCCAGGCGCCCCTGGCCTTGGTCTCGACGATGGCCAGCTTGCAGAACTCGATGCCGGTGCAGGCCATGGTGCCGCGCCGGAACGGGGAGGGTTCGGCGGTCAGGCCGAGCGCGGCCAGGCCCTCGGTCAGCGAGGCGACCCGCTCCTCGGGGACGTCCAGGATCAGCATCTTCTGCTGGACGGTGGTGTTCACCCGCCCGGAGCCGTGCGCCTCGGCCAGGTCGGCGATCTTGGCGAGCGTGGTGCCGTCCACCCGGCCGACGGTGGGCGCGAAGCCCACGTAGTAGCGGCCGTCCTTCTGCCGGTGGACGCCGACGTGGTCGCGCCAGGCGTGCGGCGGGTCGGCCGGCGCGGGGCCGTCGACCAGCCGGCGCAGCAGGTACTCCTTCTCCAGCACCTCGCGGAACTTCTCCGCGCCCCAGTCGGCGACCAGGAACTTGAGGCGGGCGCGGGTACGCAGCCGGCGGTAGCCGTAGTCGCGGAAGACGGACACGACGCCCTCGTGGACGTCGGCGACCTCCTCTGCCGGCACCCAGGCGCCGAGCCGGACGCCGATCCGCGGGTTGGTGGAGAGCCCGCCGCCGACCCAGACGTCGAAGCCGGGGCCGTGCTCCGGGTGGACGACGCCGACGAACGCCACGTCGTTGACCTCGTGGGCGACGTCGAGGAGCGGGGATCCCGAGACGGCGGTCTTGAACTTCCGCGGCAGGTTCGAGTAGGCCTTGTTGCCCACCACCCGGCGGTGGATCTCCTCGATGACGGGCGTGCCGTCGATGATCTCGTCGGCCGCGATCCCGGCCACCGGGGAGCCGACGATCACCCGGGGGGTGTCGCCGCAGGCCTCGGTGGTGGACAGCCCGACGGCCTCCAGGCGGCGCCAGATCTCCGGCATGTCCTCGATGCGGATCCAGTGGTACTGGACGTTCTGCCGGTCGGTGATGTCGGCGGTGCCGCGCGCGAACTCCTGGGAGATCTCGGCGATGACGCGCAGCTGGCGGGTGGTCAGCCGGCCGCCGTCGATGCGGACGCGCAGCATGAAGAACTCGTCGTCCAGATCCTCCGGCTCCAGGATGGCCGTCTTGCCGCCGTCGATCCCGGGCCGCCGCTGCGTGTAAAGGCCCCACCAGCGCATCCGGCCACGCAGGTCCTGGCCGTCGATGGCCTGGAAGCCGCGCTGGGCGTAGATGGTCTCGATGCGGGTGCGCACGTTGAGACCGTCGTCGTCCTTCTTGACCTGCTCGTTGCCGTTCAGGGGCGTGAAGTGCCCGGCCGCCCACTGGCCTTCGCCGCGGTGGCGGCCGGCCTTGCGGCGGGTCGGGGCGGCAGGCTTCTCGGCACTGTCGGACATCGTGGCGTCGCGCCTTTCTACGGGCCTCAAGGGGGCCTGCGTGGTGGCAGGGCGGCAGCACTGAACCACCCCATGGCTCAACCGCCGCGACGGCGCGGCGGCGGGGGGATCAGCGTCGGGAAAGCGGTGGGGCGAAGGGGGCCGGGATCGCGGCTCTCACCAGGCCGGACAGATGGCGCTGGACATTCGACCGAAGTCGACGTGCCGCCGACTCACCAGGGCTATTCCAGCTTCAGACATGACGGAAGCGTGGCACGCGGTGACGCCCTCGTCCACCGTTATCCGCAATGTGGACGGGGTCGTCCCACTATGTGGTCGCTGTGGCGGGGTGGTTACGCTCGGTTGGTCACGATTCGTCGACCGCCGCGCCCGGCCACGGGCCCGGGGTGGCGACCGCCGGCTCCTCGGCCCGCGTGGTGTCGTAGACCCGGAAGCCGCGGCGCCGGTAGTTGGCCAGCGCGTGCGGCCCGTCCTTGGAGCAGGTGTGCAGCCAGACCCGGCGGGTGTCCGGCAGTCCGGGCCACCGCCGCGCCAGGTCCCACGCCCGGGCGACGCCCTCGGCGAGCAGCAGCCCGCCGAGGCCGCGACCGCGGAACGCAGGCAGGAGACCGAAGTAGCTGACCTCGACCGCGCCGTCGGGTCCCGGGTCAAGCTCCAGGAAGCCGGCCGGGGTGTCGTGCTCGTACGCCACCCAGGTCTCCACGCCCGGCCGCCCCAGGAACGCCCGCCACCGTGCCGCGTCCCAGCCGAGCCGGTCGGTCCAGGTGACGTCCTGACCGACCGCCGTGTACAGGAATCGGCTGAACTCCGGGCTCGGCACCGCGGCCCGCGCCACCCGGACCCCGGCCTCCGGGGCCGGCGTCCGCGCCGCCGGCACCAGGTCGCTCGGCGAGGTCTGCTCAAGCCACCAGGTGGTGACGGAACGGGTCGGGGTGGGCGACGTGCTCATGCCGCCCATCCCACCACAGTCAGGCGGGGCCGGGCGGAGCCGCCCGGTCCACGATCGCGCCCAGGTCGAGCGCCCCGGGCAGCGTCCCGAAGGCCGCGCCCCAGTCGCCGCCGAGCCGGGAGGCACAGAACGCGTCGGCCACGGCGGGCGGCGCGTGCTGGACCAGCAGGGCGCCCTGGAGCACCAGGGCGAGGCGCTCCACGAGACGGCGGGCGCGGGCCTCGATCCCCTCCAGGTCCGACAGCTCGGTGAGCACCCCCTTGATCGCGGCGTCCAGCCGGTGGTCGGTGCCCGCGGCCTGACCCACCTCGGTCAGGAACGCGTTCAACGCCTGCGGCTCGCGCTGCAACGCCCGCAGCACGTCCAGCGCCTGGATGTTGCCCGAGCCCTCCCAGATCGAGTTCAGCGGGGACTCGCGCAGCAGCCGCGGCATGCCGGACTCCTCCACGTAGCCGTTCCCGCCCAGGCACTCCAGGGCCTCCACCACCAGCGGCGTGCAGCGCTTGGTCACCCAGTACTTGGCGGCCGGCACCGCGATCCGCAGCAGCTGCCGGTCCCGCGCGCTGCCGGCCGCCGCCGCGTCGTGGGCCGCGGCCAGCCGCAGCGCCAGCGTCGTCGCCGCCTCCGACTCCAGGGCGAGGTCCGCCAGCACGTTCCGCATCAGCGGCCGGTCGACCAGCGGCCCGCCGAACGCCTCGCGGTGCGTGGCGTGGTGCACGGCCTGGGCCACCGCCTGCCGCATGATCGCGGCCGAGCCGGTCACGCAGTCGAGCCGGGTGGCGGCGACCATCTCGATGATCGTGGGCACCCCGCGCCCCTCCTCGCCGACCCGCCACGCCACCGTCGAGCCGTCGAACTCCACCTCGGACGAGGCGTTGGAGTGGTTGCCCAGCTTCTCCTTGAGCCGCTGGATCCGGAACGTGTTGCGGGTGCCGTCCGGCAGCACGCGCGGCAGCAGGAAACAGGTGAGGCCGCCGGGCGCCTGGGCCAGCACCAGGAAGGCGTCGGACATCGGCGCCGAGCAGAACCACTTGTGGCCCGTCAGCGCGTAGGCGCCCGGCTCGGACAGCGGCTCCGCCCGGGTGGCGTTGGCCCGTACGTCGGAGCCGCCCTGCTTCTCCGTCATCCCCATGCCGGCGATCGCACCCGCCTTGCCGGCCACCGGACGCAGCCCGGGGTCGTAGGCGTGGGCGGTCAGCAGCGGCTCCCAGACGGCGGCGAGCTCGGGTGCGGCGCGCAGCGCCGGCACCGCCGCGTGGGTCATCGACACCGGGCAGCCGTGGCCGGCGTCCACCTGCGTCCACACCAGGAACCCGGCCGTCCTGCGCAGCCGCCCGGCGGGCCGCGACACCGCGTCCGTGAGGCCGGCCTCCACCGCGGTGGCCATCAGCCGGTGGTAGTCGGGATGGAACTCGACCTCGTCGATCCGGTGGCCGTACCGGTCGTGGGTGCGCAGCACCGGCGGATGCGCGTTGGCCCGCACGCCCCACTCGATCGCCTCGGCCGAGCCGGCGGCGCGGCCGAGCGCGCGCAGCTCGGCGGTCGCCTCGTCGGCGACCTCGGGCGCGACGTGCCGGGCGAAGCCCTCGGCGAGGGCGGCGTCCGCGGAGAAGACGTCGTACTCCGTCAGCGGCGGCGGCTGGTTGGTCACCGCGTGGGTGCTGTGCGTCATGACGCCAACGGTAGGCCCGGCGTCCGTCGCCCGTCACCACCCGGAACGGCACCGGCGCCGATGGCCGGTTCCCGCCGGGTGCGCCGGCGCGTGCCCGGCGCGCCGGCGGCCGGCCGGCACCGTGTGCGGGAGCCGTCGCGAACCCTCGGCGCGCCTGCGGACAGGGGCACATCCGCGGGGTTCAATCCGGTCCGGACCTAGTACAGTTGGCCGTTCGCGGCCACAGGGATGGGAGCGGCATGGGTGTCGTCGAGCACGAAGAGAGTGTTTACGAGAGCAAAGCCCCCGCCGTCCCCGACTACCGGCAGACGGGGCCCACCGTCCCCCGGATGATCCTCGGCAGCCGGCTGCGCCGACTGCGCGAGGCGTGCGGCATCACGGGTGGCGAGGCAGGACGCCGGATCCGCGGCTCGCACTCCAAGATCAGCCGCCTCGAAATGGGCAGGACCGGTTTCAAGACACGCGACGTGCTCGACCTGCTCACCTTCTACGGCGTCACCGACGAGGCCGAGCGTGCCACGCTGCTGGCGCTGGCCAGGCAGTCCACCCAGCCCGGCTGGTGGCACGTCTTCCACGACGTGGTGCCCGGCTGGCTCAACGTCTACCTCGGCCTCGAACAGGCCGCCACCGTGATCCGCGGCTACGAGCTGCAGTTCGTCCCCGGCCTGCTGCAGACCGAGGACTACGCGCGCGCGGTCGTCGGGCTCGCGCCGGAACCGCTCGACGAGGCGGCGGTGGAGCGACGGGTCGAGCTGCGGATGGCCCGCCAGGGCGTGCTGCGGCGGGAGGACCCGCCGCGGGTCTGGCTGGTCCTCGACGAGACCACGCTGCGGCGCCCCATCGGCGGTCGTCGGGTGATGCGGGCCCAGCTCGAACACCTCATCGAGGCGGCGCGACTGCCGCACGTCACCCTCCAGATCATGCCGTTCGCCTCCGGCGGTCACGCGGCACTCGGCGGCCCCGTCACGATCCTCCGCCCGCCGGGCGGCGACCTGCCGGACGTCGTCTACCTGGAGCAGCAGACGGGCGGCGTCTACCCCGACAAGCCGACCGAGATCGAGTCCTACCGCCACGTCATGAACCGCCTCGTCCTCCAGGCCGAACCCCCGGCCGCGACCGAGCCGTTCCTGCGGCGGGTGTTGCGCGAGACGTAGGCCACGTGGCCGCGGCACCGGCCGACCGTTGCGGCGCCCGGCCGCGCGTCGTGGCCTGGCGGCCGTGCCGCGCCCACCCACCCGCCCTCGGCGGGGGGCCTTGCGCGGCGGTGAGCTGGAGGAGCGAGGTGCCGCGCGCTGCGCGCTGCGCGTGGCCTGGCGGTGGGCGGGTCGGCGGTGCCGCCCGCACGCTCTTGGCGGGTGGCCTTGTGCGGCGGTGCGCCGGCCGCGCGTAGCGCGGCCGGCGGAAGGCGGGGGGCGCCGCAGCGGTGCGCCGGCTGCGCCGCGCAGCGTGCCGGCGGTGCCGCGCCCACCCACCCGCCCCTGTCGGGGAGGCTGGGGGTACGGGCGAGCGCCCGGCGGGCTGCCTTTCGGGCGGCCTGCGCCCACGCGGAGCGTCGTGGCCTGGCGGCGGGCGGGTCGGCTGCGTCGCGCCCACCCAACCGCCCTCGCGGGGCGCCGGCGGCCCGGCGGCGGAGCCGCCGCGGGTGGTGCCGGCCCGCCGTGTCGCGCTCCTGCGGCGAAGCCGCCGCGCGCAGCGCGGAGGCCGCCCGCGGAGCGGGGAAGGGCGGGTGGGTGGGGGAAACCCCCGAAGCGGCGGCCTCGGGCCGTCGCCGGCGGTAGGCCGCCAGGCCGGGATCGCTGTGGGCGAACAGCGCGCCATCTCGGGAACATCCGCGAAGCGCTCGACATTGAGTCGGAATAGCTCAATTTGCCTGCCGAGGGAGAGATCATGAGTCTGTCGCTGGACAAGCTCACCCTGCCGGTGCTGCCGCTCGACGACGAGGTGGTGCTGCCGGGGATGGTGGTGCCGTTGGAGCTGAAGGACGCCGAGGTGCGTGGCGCGGTCGAGGCCGCGCAGGCCGCGGCGCCCCGAGGGGAGAAGCCGCGGGTGCTGCTCGTGCCGCGGGTCGACGGGACCTACGCCGGCGTGGGCGTGGTGGGCCGGGTGGAGCAGGTCGGGCGGCTCGCCGACGGTGACCCCGGCGCGCTGGTGCGCGGCGTGAGCCGGGTGCGGATCGGCTCCGGTACCACCGGTCCCGGCGTCGCGCTCTGGGTCGAGGGCACCGTGGTCGAGGAGGCCGTGCCGAACCCGCTGCCCGGCAGCGTCGCCGAGCTGGCCAAGGAGTACAAGGCCCTGACCACCAGCTGGCTGCGGAAGCGCGGCGCCTGGCAGGTCGTGGACCGGGTGCAGCAGATCGAGGACATCGGCGCGCTGGCCGACAACGCCGGCTACTCGCCGTTCCTCAGCGTCGAGCAGCGGCGCACGCTGCTGGAGACCGTCGACCCGGTGGAGCGGTTGAAGCTCGCGACCAAGTTGCTCAGCGACCACCTGGCCGAGGAGGAGGTCGCCGAGTCCATCGCCAAGGACGTGCAGGACGGCGTCGACAAGCAGCAGCGCGAGTTCCTGCTGCGCCGCCAGCTGGAGGCCGTCCGCAAGGAGCTGGCCGAGCTCAACGGTGACGCCGCGGGCGAGGGCGACGACTACCGGGCCCGGGTGGAGGCCGCGGAGCTGCCGGAGAAGGTGCGCGAGGCCGCGCTCAAGGAGGTCGACAAGCTGGAGCGCTCCTCCGACGCCAGCCCGGAGGGCAGCTGGATCCGCACCTGGCTGGACACCGTGCTCGAACTGCCGTGGAACGTCCGCACCGAGGACGCCTACGACATCGCCGGAGCCAAGGCCGTGCTGGACGCGGACCACGCGGGCCTGGAGGACGTGAAGGAGCGCATCACCGAGTACCTGGCCGTCCGCAAGCGGCGCGGCGACCGTGGCCTCGGGGTGGTCGGCGGGCGGCGCGGCGGTGCCGTGCTGGCGCTGGTCGGCCCGCCCGGCGTCGGCAAGACGTCCCTGGGAGAATCCGTGGCCCGTGCCATGGGTCGGAAGTTCGTCCGCGTCGCGCTCGGCGGGGTCCGGGACGAGGCGGAGATCAGGGGCCACCGGCGCACCTACGTCGGCGCGCTGCCCGGCCGGATCGTGCGGGCCGTCAGGGAGGCCGGGTCGATGAACCCGGTGGTGCTGCTCGACGAGATCGACAAGGTCGGCAGCGACTACCGGGGCGACCCCTCGGCCGCGCTGCTCGAGGTCCTCGACCCGGCGCAGAACCACACCTTCCGGGACCACTACCTGGAGGTCGAGCTCGACCTGTCGGACGTGGTGTTCCTGGCCACGGCCAACGCCCTGGAGGCCATCCCGCAGCCGCTGCTCGACCGGATGGAGCTGGTGCGGCTCGACGGCTACACGGAGGACGAGAAGGTCGTGATCGCCCGCGACCACCTGGTCCCGCGCCAGCTGGAGCGGGCCGGACTCGACGCCGGCGAGGTGACCGTCGAGGACGGCGTGCTGCGCCGGCTGGCCGGCGAGTACACCAGGGAGGCGGGCGTCCGCGCCCTGGAGCGCACCGTCGCCAGGCTGCTGCGCAAGGTCGCGGCCCGCGCCGAGCTGGGCGAGACCACCCTGCCGTTCACCGTCACCGAGGGCTCGCTGCGCGACCTGATCGGCCGCCCGCACCACGTGCCGGAGTCCGCGCAGGAGCCGGCCGAGCGGCGCACCGCGGTGCCCGGGGTGGCCACCGGGCTGGCCGTCACCGGTACCGGAGGCGACGTCCTCTACATAGAGGCGTCGCTCGCCGACCCGGAGACCGGCGGCTCGGGGCTCACCCTCACCGGGCAGCTGGGCGACGTGATGAAGGAGTCGGGCCAGATCGCCCTCTCCTACCTGCGGTCGCGTGGCGCCGAGCTGGAGCTGCCGGTCGGCGACCTGCGGGAGCGCGGCATCCACCTGCACGTGCCGGCGGGCGCGGTCCCGAAGGACGGGCCGAGCGCGGGCATCACCATGACCACGGCGCTCGCCTCGCTGCTCAGCGGCCGCCGGGTGCGGCCCGACGTAGCGATGACCGGCGAGGTGTCGCTGACCGGGCGGGTCCTCCCGATCGGCGGCGTCAAGCAGAAGCTGCTCGCCGCCCACCGCGCCGGGATGACGACCGTGATCATCCCCAAGCGGAACGAGCCCGACCTGGACGACGTGCCGGCCGAGATCCTGGCGAAGCTGGACGTCCACCCGGTCACGGACGTCCGCCAGGTGCTGGAGCTGGCGCTGGCCCCGGCCGAGTCGCCCACGGTGGCCGTCGCGGCCTGATCGCGGCGTGGGTCGGCGGCCGGTCCCGCGAGGGCGGGACCGGCCGCCGCGCGTCCTCGCGGGGCGCGTAGTCTGCTGCGCCATGAGTCCTTCGATCGCCACCAACACCCCGGTCGACCTGGCCAGGCTGCTCGACTTCGTCCGCCCCCGCCACCGCGCGCTGCTGCTCACCCGCAGGTCCGACGGAACCCCGCAGGCCTCGCCGCTGACCTGCGGCGTCGACGACGCGGGACATCTGGTGATCGCCACCTACCCGGAGCGCGCCAAGACGCGCAACGCCCGCCGCGACCCGCGGGTGAGCGTCGTCGTGCTCTCGGACGAGTGGGACGGTCCCTGGGTGCAGATCGACGGCACCGCCGAGGTGCTTGACGTGCCGGAGGCCGTCGAGCCGCTTGTCGAGTACTACCGCAACATCGCGGGCGACCACCCCGACTGGGCCGAGTACCGGGCCGCGATGGTCCGCCAGGGCAAGTCGCTGATCAGGATCACGCCGGACCGCTGGGGCCCGATCGCCACCGGCGGCTTCCCCGCGCGCCTCGCCCCCTGATCACCGCACGTCCATGTCCGATTCCCGCTAGCACCGGCCCCGGGGCGGGCGCAGACTGGGGAGCGTGATGGACGATGACAGCAGGTACGAGGCGATAAGAAGCCGCGACGAGCGCTTCGACGGGGTGTTCTTCACGGCCGTGCTGACGACCGGCATCTACTGCCGGCCGAGCTGCCCCGCGACCACCCCCAAGCGCGTCAACGTGCGCTTCTACCCCTCGGCGGCGGCCGCCCAGGCCGCCGGGTTCCGGGCCTGCCGGCGCTGCCGTCCCGACACGGTGCCCGGCTCGCCGGAGTGGAACGCCAGGGGCGACGCCGTCGGCCGCGCGATGCGCGCGATCGCCGACGGCGTGGTGGACCGCGAGGGCGTCGCGGGCCTCGCCGACCGGCTCGGCTACAGCGCGCGCCAGGTGCAGCGGCAGCTCACCGCCGAGCTCGGCGCGGGCCCCATCGCCCTGGCCCGCGCCCAGCGCGCGCACACCGCCCGGGTCCTGCTGCAGACCACGGACCTGCCCATCACCGAGGTCGCCTTCGCCGCCGGGTTCGCCAGCGTCCGGCAGTTCAACGACACGATCCGCACCGCCTACGACCGCACCCCCAGCGCGCTGCGGGCCAGCGAGCGCGGCGCCGCGGCGGCCCGCGGCGGCCCGGCGGGCGACGTCCCGCTGCGGCTGGCCCACCGCGGCCCCTACGACGCCCGCGCGATCTTCGACTTCCTCGCGCTGCGCGCCATCGCCGGCATCGAGGAGGTCTCAGGAGCGCCCGGCGCCCGCACCTACCGCCGCACGCTCGACCTGCCGCACGGCAGCGGCATCGTCGAGGTCGACGAGTCCCCGGGCCAGGCCGGCGCCCGCTGGCTGCCCTGCCGCGTCCACCTCACCGACCTGCGCGACCTGACCACCGCCGTGCAGCGGGCCCGCCGCCTCTTCGACCTGGACGCCGACCCCTACGCCGTCGCCGAACGGCTCGCCGCCGACCCGGCGCTCGGCGCCCTGGCCCGCGCCCGCCCAGGGCTCCGCTCGCCTGGCGCCGCCGAGCCCGAGGAGCTCGCGGTGCGCGCCGTGCTCGGCCAGCAGATCACCGTCACCTCGGCCCGCACCCTGGCCGGCACGCTGGTCGCCGCCTACGGCAAGCCGCTGCCGGCGCCCAGCGGCGGGCTCACCCATCTCTTCCCCGAGCCGGCCACCCTGGCCGAGGCCCCGCTGACCGAGCTCGGCATGCCCGAGGCCCGCCGGGCCACCATCAGGACGCTGGCCGCCGCGCTCGCCGACGGCGCGCTGACGCTCGCGCCGGGCGCCGACCGCGACGCGGCCGAGCAGGCCCTGCTCGCGCTGCGCGGCATCGGCCCCTGGACCGCCGGCTACGTGCGGATGCGCGCGCTCGGCGACCCCGACGTCTTCCTGCCGGGCGACGCCGGCGTCCGCCACGGCCTCGCCAGGATCGACGCGGACCGCGACGCGGCGGAGCGGTGGCGCCCCTGGCGCTCCTACGCCGTTCACCACCTGTGGGCCGGGGAGCCGTCCCCGACCGACCGAGAGGACTGACCGACCATGCGTTACACCGTTCACCCGAGCCCACTGGGCGACCTGCTGATCGCCGGGCCCCGCCCCGGCGCCGTCGCCTCGGTCAGCGTGCCGGGACAGCGCGGCGGCGCCACGGTGGCCGCCGACTGGCGGCGCGACGACGCCGGCTTCGACGCCGTGCGCGAGCAGTTCGACGCGTACTTCGCCGGCGAGTTGACCGAGTTCGACCTGGAACTGGCGCCCAGCGGGACCGAGTTCAGGCGCCGCGTGTGGGACGCGCTCGACCGGATCGGCTACGGCCAGACCGTCAGCTACGGTCGGGTCGCGGAACTCGCCGGGCTCTCGCCACGCGCCGTCCGCGCCGTGGGCGGCGCGGTGGGCGCCAACCCGCTGATGGTGGTGCGGCCCTGTCACCGCGTCATCGGCGCCGACGGCTCACTCACCGGATACGCCGGTGGCCTGGACCGCAAGGTCACCCTCCTCCGTCTGGAGGGCGCGCTCACGGCCCAGGCCACCGCTGACTGAGCGTCCGCTCAGCCGAACTGCCGCTCTATGCGGGCCAGCTTCTCCTCCAGGGAGTCGAGCCTGGGGGCCGCCGTCGAGATCGGGTCGGCGACGTCGTCGGCCGGCCCGTGCAGCGCGCGGCGCTTGCTCGCGGCGCCGGACTCCAGCGCGGCCGGCTCGCCCGACTGCTGCGACACCGCGACCTCCAACGCCTGCGGCTGGCCGCGGCCCACCCGGCGCAGCGCCTTCAGGCGCGCCCGCTCGAGCACCCGCTCCTCGCGCTGCCGCTTGCGGGCCGCCTCCTTGTTCCTGCGGTCCTCGCGGACCTCCTCGACCGCCTCGTCCAGCGTGCGCACGTTCTCCAGCAGCATCAACGACCAGGCGCCGTAGGTCTCGCGGGGCGCCCGCAGCCAGCGGACGAAGCGGATCTGCGGCAGCGGCCGCGGCACCAGGCCCTGCTCGCGCAGCGCGGCGCGGCGCGTCTGCTTGAGCGCCCGGTCGAAGAGGATGGCCGCGGAGAGCGACATGCCGGCGAAGAACTGCGGGGCGCCCGCGTTGTCGATACCGCGCGGCGCGTGCACCCAGTTGAACCAGGCGGCGGCGCCGGCGAACAGCCACACCAGCATCCGCGAGCCCATCGACGAGTCGCCGTGGCTGGCCTCGCGGACCGCGACCACCGCGCAGAACATCGCCGCGCCGTCGAGGCCGAACGGCACCAGGTACTCCCAGCCGCCCGACAGGTTCAGGTTCTCCCGGCCGAAGCCGACCAGGCCCTGGAACGACAGGGCGGCCGCGACCCCGGCGCAGCAGAACAGCAGCGTGTAGGAGGCGATGGCGTAGGCCCGCTCGCGGCGCCGGCGTTGGGCTTCCAGGCGCTCCCAGGAGTCACCCTGGTCGGCGTGCTCGCCGGACGGTCCCTTGCCCCTGGTCAGCAGGAACACCGCGAGGAAGGCGCCGCCGAGGAGGACGGCCCCCGCCACTACCCAGCCTGTCTCTATGTCCGTCAGTGTCATAGGGGTGCCCCTTGCCTGGGTGTGCTGATTGCGCCGTGCGTGTGCTGATTCCGTGGTGTCACTGTGAGCCGCTGCGGAGCATCCTGATGCTACCGGAGGCCCGGTCACCCCGATTCCGGGCAGAATCCCACCAACGGGTGGTAAACAAGGGAAAGTTGCGTTGGCTGGTACGCAATCTGTTACACGCTTGCGGTCAGCCTCGTGACCCGCTCGGCGTCGCACGTGCGCGGGCAGGTGACGCAGGTGTCCTGGGGGCGCAGCGTGTAGAACATGCAGCAGCTCGCCCGGTCCCTGGTCGTCAACTCCTCTCCCGCCGGCGCCGTCAACGAGCGGAACGACGCACCACCCGAGTAGGGCGCGGTCGCGCCCGGCAGCAGCCGCCCGGCCTCGGCTATGGCCCGGTCCTCCTCGCCGAACAGATGCCCGAGGTACCACAGCGACTCGACCAGCTCGTCCGTCGCCACGCCCCACAGCGCCCGGTTCCGGCGGCGCATCCGCGGCCCGAAGGTGGTGAGGACCGGACCCAGGTGCTCGGCCGCCGCCTCGCGCACCGCGGCGCGCAGGGCCTCCTCGTCCGGCACCACCCTGGCCGCCGGGTCGCCGGCCGCCGGGTCGTCGGGCAGACAGCTGAACGCACCGGTGCGGACGGCCACCCGGCCCTCGTCGCGCTGGAACGCCACGTCCTCGGGCGCCAGCCACGGCACCCGGCGCAGCAGGAAGTACGGCACGGTGAACAGCGCCGCCGCCGGCCAGGCGTAGCGGTGCAGCGCGAAGGCGGCCACGACGTCGGGACGGGCGCGCCGTCCGTAGGTCTCCAGGGCCTGCTCGTCGTCGCGGGCCAGGAACGCCTCGAAGGCCGCGCCGCCGGCGGCGAGCTCGCTGCCGCGCACCCAGCCGGCGCCGGCCGGCTCCTCCTCCACGATCTGAAGCGTGGGCATCGCCTCGCCGACGCGCGTGAACGCGGGGGTGAGGGGCGTGGCGGCCGCCGCCTTCCGGTGGGCGGCGGGGGCGAGCGCGGGCACGGTCATGGAGCCACCGTTCTCGAGCGGGCAGGTAAGCCTTACCTTAGCTGATCCCTCCCGGGGGCGCCTCCGGGGTTTGCTGAGACGCCAACTCGGCCTAGGGTCCTGTGAGGTGGGGACCAGCGGCAGGGAGCGGACGGAGCGGACGATGGAGCCCACTCGACTCGACCCCGGGTACCAGGACCCGCGGTACGCGGCGGCCGAGCGGCCCGCGCCGCGCACCGCTCGGCCGCCGCTGCCCGTCCGACCGCGCTCACTGCCCGAGCGTCACTCGGTGCGCGCCCAGGTCCTGGCCGCGCTCCGGGACGCCCTCGCCACCGGTGAGCTGGAGCCGGGCGAGACGTACTCGGCCCCGGCGCTCGCCGAGCGCTACGGCACCTCGCCGACGCCGGTGCGGGAGGCCATGCAGCGGCTGGTCAGCGAGGGCGCGGTGGAGACCGTCCCCAACCGCGGCTTCCGGGTCGCGGGACACAGCGCCAGGGACGCGGCGGAACTCGCCGAGGTGCGGGCCGCGCTCGAGGTGCCGGCGATCCTGCGACTCGCCAGGATCGTGCCACCGGAGCGATGGGACGAGCTGAGCCCGCTGGCCGAGGCCACCGTCACCGCCGCCTCGGTCGGCGACCGCGCGGCGTACGCCGAGGCGGACCGCGGCTTCCACCGCGCGCTGCTGACGCTGACCGGCAACCGCCAGCTGGTGCTCGTCGCCGAGGACCTGCACCGCAAGTCCCAGACGCCGGCCGCGCAGGGCACCCGCCCCGGCACCGCCGAACTCCTCGCCGACGCGCTCGAACACGCCGCCCTGCTGGACGCGCTGCGCGCCGGCGACCTGGTCGCCGTCGAACGCCTCGCCACCCACCACCTCGGCGCCGACCCCGACCGCGCCGAACACGGCTACCGCTAGCCTGCGGCGCGCAGCCGCGTCCCGCCGGCGTGGCCTTGCGTGGCCGCCAGGCCACGCGGCGCGCCGATCGGCTCGGTTGTTCTGCCGCATGCGGCCTTGCGCCTGCGGCGCGAAGCTGCGGCACGACCGGCCGCCTGGCGGAGCGGCGATCGCGGCCGGACCGTTAGCCGTCGGCGCGGGGCGCGGCGGCGGCATGGGCACGGCGCCGCCAGGCGGCCGAGTTGCCGCGCCGTTGGCGCGGCGCGGCCGCCGGCGAGGCGGTCGTGGCGGGCCGCGCCGCGTTGTCGGCGGCGTCGAGTGGGGCACGTGGTCGCCGGGCCCGCGCTGGCAGGCGCGTCGCGTTACGCGGCTGCGGGGGGTGGGAGGTGGGCGGACAGCCAGCGGGGGACGCCGCCGAGGAGGCGGAAGAGGCGGGCGGCCTCGGCGCGCAGCCGGGTGGACTCCGGTTCGGGTTCGACCTCGGCGAGCGCCACCAGCGCCGGCGCTATCCCGACCAGGAAGCCGGTCTCCTCGCGCAGCCGGAGCGACTCGGTGAAGCCGTGCCTGGCCTCGGTCGGGTTACCGGCCAGCAGTTCGAGCGCGGCCAGGTGGCGCCAGGTGTAGGAGGTGAGCAGCGCGTCGCCCCGGTTGAGCGCCTCGTTGTGGGCTCGCCGGTAGCCGGCCTCGGCCGCCTGGGGGTTGCCGCTGACGTGCTCCGCCATCAGCCCGCGCCGGAAGTCGAGCAGCGGTCGGCAGGGCGAGTCGGGCGCGAGCAGCGCCGCCGAGCGGCCGAGCGCGGCGCGCGCCTCGTCGGCCCGGTCCCGCACCCGCAGCAGCGTGGACGCGTACGCGAGGTAGCCGCGTTCGCACGCCGCCGCGCCGCGCTCCTCGTCGTCCAGCGACAGCGACTCCGCCGCCCGCAGCGCCTCCTCGGCCCGCCCCCAGCCCTCCCCGGTGAACATGCAGCGCTCCACGAGCAGTTCGGCGCGGCGCAGGGCCGCCCGCGGCTCGGCCGCCGCGCGTGGCTCGACCAGGGCGGCCGCGTCCTCCCAACAGCCCCTCGACCGCAGTCGCCACACCGCACTGTCGAGTGGATCACCGCCCGCCGTCCTGACGGAATGTGGTACGGCGGTCTCCGTCACATGCCCTCCCGTGGCGCTTCGTCGAGCCGATGGTGGTGCCTGGTGGTGCCAGGTGGTGCTGAGATGAATGCATCTCAGCACGAGGCGTGGCGCCGGGCCAAGAGGCTGCGTGAAAGAAATCACAAGGAGAATCGGTTCAGCGTCGGCCCGGCGGGGCGGAGTTCACCTCGGCGGGTCGAGACGCAGCGCCAGGAAGAAGTCCAGCTTGTCCTCAAGACGCCCGAGATCGCGGCCCGTCAGGTGCTCGATGCGGCCGATCCGGTAGCGGAGCGTGTTGACGTGCACGTGGAGGTCGGCCGCGCAGCGGGTCCAGGAGCCGTCGGCGGCCAGGAAGGCCCGGAGGGTCGGCACGAGCTCCGAGCGGTGCCGCCGGTCGTAGGCGCGCAGCGGTTCGAGCAGCCGGGCCGTGAACGCGCGCCGCACGTCGTCCGGGACGAACGGCAGCAGCAGCACGTGCGAGGCCAGCTCCTCGTGGCCCGCGCCGGACACCCGGCCGCCCCTGGCCGCGGCCACCCGGCGCGCGTGCCGCGCCTCCTCCACCGCGCCGCGCAGCGCCTCCGCCGACGGCACGGCCGCGCTCACCCCGAGGGTGAGCCGCCCTTCGGCGCCGAGCCCGGCGGCCAGCGGGGCCCCCGCCGGATCGAGCACGGCGGCCGCCGTCAACGGGGTGTCCCGCACCGGCAGCGGCACCAGCGCCACCGCCTCCCCGCCGCCGTGCGTCACGGCAGCGGCCGGCAGCAGCTCCTCAAGCAGCGCCCGGCCGACCTGGCCGACGTCGAACTCCACGTCCGGCCACTCCACCCGGGCCGCCACCACCTGCCACTCCGGCTCGGCGCCCCGGGAGCCGAGCAACGGCGCCACCACCCGCAACCGGGCCGCCACCTCGGCCGGCGGCGCGCCGGCCGAGACCAGCTCCACCACCTCGGTGGCCAGCCGGCGCTGGACCGTGCGCGTCGCCTCCCGGCGGTCCCGCTCGGCGGCGACCAGACGCGCCACGCCGTCCAGCAGGTCGAGCCGCTCGGCCGGCCAGTCGCCGGCGTCGGCGCGCACCGCGAGCAGCCAGCCGGACAGCAGCGTCCGCCGTGGGTCGGTCTCGTCCTCGCCGACCGGGAAGAGCGAGTACACCTCGCCGTCGAGCACCGTGCGCGACGGGCCGCGGTGGCCGGCGCGGGTGGCCGCGAGCCGCCGCTCGGCCAGCGCGCCGCCGGCGCGGGCGGGCTGCGGCCGGCCGGCGGTCGCGGCGACCTGCCGGCCGGTCGCCGACAGCAGCCAGGCCCGCAGGTCCAGGTCGGAGCCGAGCAGGTCGAGCACCGCGCCAGGGCCGCCGCCGGCGGGGCCGGCCGCCATCAGGCGCCGGTGCCGGTCGACCACGGCCGCCAGGTCGCCGGCCCGCTCGCCCGACACCCGGCGCACCACGAACTCGGTGATGTCGACGAAGCTGACCTCCTCGCCCACCGCGAACAGCGGCATCCCGATCCGCGCGCAGGCCGTGGTCAGGTCGTCCGGCACCGAGCCGAGCTCGGCCTCGCCGGCGGCGAGGCCCGCCACCCCGGCGGCGGCCAGGACCCGCACGAACGGCTCGGCGTCGCCGGGTCCTCGCCACCAGGCGAGGCCGGTCAGCACCAGCTCGCCGCCGCGCAGGTAGCGGCTCGGGTCGCGCAGGTCCGTCGTCATCACCCCGCGCACCGGCCGGTCGAGCTCGGGCTCGCCGGCCAGCAGCCGCAGCCCGAACGACTCCGTCTCCAGCAGCGTGCGCAGTCGCATGCCGCGCTCCGTTCGCCGATTTCCCCGGTGTTGCCCCATGGCTGCCGTATCGTTGCCGAGGCCCCTTCTTCGTACGAATCTACAAGAGTCGGCCGGCGAGACGGGTGGTGGCTTCGGCCCATCCGTGACTGCCCGCGACCGCCCCCGGCCGGCTGTACTGGGAGGAGACCCCGCCCACCCCCGCCGATCGCCTGGAGGGCACGCTGATGGAGTTCCTGCGTCCGGCCGGCTGGCAGGAGGCGCTGACCGCCAAGGCGGCCCACCCCGACGCCGTGCCGCTGGCCGGCGGCACCGACCTGATGGTCGAGATCAACTTCGACCGCCGCCGCCCGGCCCGGCTGCTCGACCTCTCCCGGATCCCCGAGCTCCGCGCCCACGAGGCGGGCCCCGACACCGTGCGGCTCGGCGCGGCCGTCCCCTACCGGACCGTCGTCGAGGAACTGCGCGGCCCGCTGCCGGGGCTCGCGCTCGCCGCGCACACCGTCGGCTCCCCGCAGATCCGCAACCGCGGCAGCGTCGGCGGCAACCTCGGGACCGCCTCCCCGGCCGGCGACGCGCACCCCGCCCTGCTGGCCGCCGGCGCCCGCGTCGAGGTGGCCTCGGTGCGCGGCAGCCGGCTGATCCCGGTCGACGAGTTCTACACCGGGCCCAAGCGCAACGCGCTCGCCCCGGACGAGCTGATCCGCGCCGTGCACGTGGACACCGCGCGCGGCCCGCAGCAGTTCGCGAAGGTCGGCCCGCGCAACGCCATGGTCATCGCCGTCTGCGCCTTCGCCCTCGCCCTGCACCCGCACACCCGCACCGTCCGCACCGGCATCGGCTCGGCCGCGCCGACCCCGGTCCGGGCCACCGCGGCCGAGGAGTTCCTGGCCGGCGTGCTCGACGAGGGCGGCCACTGGGCGAGCGGCCGGCCCGTGCCGCCCGCCGCCGCCCGGCGGTTCGCCGAGCTCGCGGCCGCCGCCTGCGCGCCGATCGACGACGTGCGCGGCTCGGCCGACTACCGCCGGCACGCCGTCGCCGTGCTGGCCCGCCGCACCCTGCACTGGACCTGGGCCGAGTACGGCCGCGACCCACGAGAAGCAGCGGAAGGGGCCGCCTGATGCGCGTCCGACTCACCGTCAACGGCCGTCCCCGCACGGCCGACGACGTCTGGCCAGGCGAGAGCCTGCTGTACGTGCTGCGTGAGCGGCTCGGTCTGCCGGGCTCCAAGAACGCCTGCGAGCAGGGCGAGTGCGGTTCGTGTACCGTCCGCCTCGACGGCGACCTGGTCTGCGCCTGCCTGGTCGCGGCCGGCCAGGCCGACGGGGCAGCGGTCGACACCGTCGAGGGCCTGCGGCGGGGCGACGAGCTCTCCCCCCTCCAGCAGGCGTTCCACGAGGCCGGCGCCGTGCAGTGCGGCTTCTGCACCCCGGGGCTGCTGATGGCCGCCGGCGAGCTCCTCGAACGCCGGCCCGACCCGTCCGACGCCGACATCCGCGAGGCGCTCTCCGGGAACCTCTGCCGCTGCACCGGCTACGAGAAGATCCTCGACGCGGTCCGGCTGGCCGCCGCCCGCACCGCCACCACCACCCAACCCGCCGGTGAGCCCTCATGAGCCGGGGGACCAGGACCGTCCGCCCGCCCCGGCAGGCCCTCGGCGGCGAGAGCCCGGGCGGCGTGGGGGAGTCGGTGGAACGCCCCGACGGGATCCTCAAGGTCACCGGCGAGTTCGCCTACTCCTCCGACCTGTGGCACGAGGACATGCTGTGGGGCCACACGCTGCGCAGCCCGCACGCCCACGCCAGGATCCTCGCGGTCGACGTCGCCGAGGCGCTCGCGGTGCCCGGCGTGCACTGCGTGCTCACCCACGCCGACCTGCCCGCGGCCACCCACTACGGCCTGGAGATCCAGGACCAGCCGGTGCTCGCGAAGGACGTGGTCCGCTACGAGGGCGAGCCGGTCGCCCTGGTCGCCGCCGACCACCCGGAGATCGCCCGCCGGGCCGCCGCCCTGATCCGCGTCGACTACCGGGAACTCCCCGTCGTGCACGACGAGGCCACCGCCACCGCGCCCGACGCGCCCGTGCTGCACCCCGACCGCACCGACCGGCACGCCGCCCACGTGACGCACCCCAACATCGTGCACCGGCAGCCCGTCCTCACCGGCGACGCGGACGCCGCCGCCCGGGCCGCCGACGTCGTGGTCACCGGCGAGTACGAGGTCGGCATGCAGGACCAGGCGTTCCTCGGCCCCGAGTCGGGCCTGGCCGTGCCCGCCGAGGACGGCGGCGTCGACCTGCACGTCGCCACCCAGTGGCTGCACGTCGACCACCGGCAGCTGGCGCCCGTCCTCGGCCTGCCGCCCGAGCGGGTCCGGCTCACCCTGGCCGGCGTCGGCGGCGCCTTCGGCGCCCGCGAGGACCTGTCCATGCAGGCCCACGCCTGCCTGCTGGCGCTGCGCACCGGCCGGCCGGTCAAGATCGTCTACAACCGGCACGAGTCGTTCTTCGGCCACGTCCACCGGCACCCCGCCAAGCTCTCCTACGAGCACGGCGCGACCCGCGACGGCAGGCTGCTGTACGTCCGCGCCCGCATCGTGCTCGACGGCGGCGCCTACGCCTCGTCCTCGCCCGCCGTCGTCGGCAACGCGGCCTCCCTCGGCCTCGGCCCCTACGAGGTGCCCAACGCGCACGTCGAGGCCGTCGCCCTCTACACCAACAACCCGCCCTGCGGCGCGATGCGCGGCTTCGGCGCCGTCCAGGCGTGCTTCGCCTACGAGGCGCAGATGGACAAGCTGGCCGCCGCCCTTGGCCTCGACCCCGTCGAGCTGCGCCGGCGCAACGCCATGAGCCAGGGCTCCACCATGCCCACCGGACAGCTGGTGGACTCCCCGGCCCCGGTCGCCGAGCTGCTGCGGCTGGTGAAGGCGCGCCCGCTGCCGCCCGAGCGGCAGTGGGAGACCGTCGACGCGGCGACCGGGGCGCCGGGCGTCGACGTCCGCGCGCTGCCCGGCGGCCTGTCCAACGCCGGCCACGGCGAGGGCGTGGTGCGCGGCGTCGGCTACGCCGTCGGCATCAAGAACGTCGGCTTCTCCGAGGGCTTCGACGACTACTCGACGGCCCGGGTCAGGCTGGAGGCGATCGCCGGCGAGCCGGTCGCCACCGTGCACACCGCGATGGCCGAGGTCGGCCAGGGCGGCGTCACGGTGCACGCGCAGATCGCCCGCACCGAGCTCGGCGTCACCCGGGTGACGATCCTGCCGGCCGACACCAGCGTCGGCTCGGCCGGGTCCACCTCGGCCTCCCGGCAGACCTACATGACCGGCGGCGCGGTCCGCGACACCTGCCTCGCCGTCCGGGCCGAGCTGCTGCGCCGCGGCCGGGAGCGGTACGGCTGGCCGGAGGTCGGGCCCCGGTTGGAGGGCGGCAAGGTGGTCGCGGCGGACGGCTCGGTGCTGGCCCCGCTCGTCGACGTGCTCGGGGACGAGGCCATCGAGCTGGAGCTGGAGTTCAGGCACCGGCCGACCCAGCCGTTCGACCCGGTCACCGGGCAGGGCTTCGGGCACGTCCAGTACTCGTTCTGCGCGCACCGCGCGGTGGTCGAGGTGGACACCGAACTCGGCCTGGTCAAGGTGGTCGAGCTGGCCGCCGCCCAGGACGTCGGCAAGGCCGTCAACCCGCGGGCCGTCGAGGGCCAGATCCACGGCGGCTCTGCCCAGGGCCTCGGCCTCGCCGTGCTGGAGGAGATCGTGGTCGGCGGCGACGGCCGGATCCGCAACCCCTCCTTCACCGACTACCTGATCCCGACCATCCTCGACATGCCGAGCATGCCGCTCGACGTCCTCGAACTCGCCGACGAGCACGCCCCCTACGGGCTGCGCGGCATCGGCGAGGCCCCCACCCTCTCCGCGACCCCGGCCATCGTGGCCGCCGTCCGGCAGGCGACCGGGCGCGCCCTGCACCGGGTGCCGGTCCGCCCCGAACACCTGGTGGACCTCGGGCAGGACGGGGTGGCCTGATGCTGGAGCTCGCCGCGACGCTGCGCGACTGGTGCCGTCAGGGGCGGGAGTTCGCCGTGGCCACCGTCGTCTCGGTCAGCGGCAGCGCGCCCCGCACCCCCGGGGCGGCGCTGGCCGTGGCCGCCGACGGCACGGCCGTGGGCAGCGTGTCGGGCGGCTGCGTGGAGGCCGCCGTCTACGAGCTGTGCCGCGAGGCGCTGGTCGAAGGACTGCCCCGGCGCGCCCGGTTCGGCTACGCGGACGACGACGCGTTCGCCGTCGGCCTCACCTGCGGCGGCACCATCGAGGTGCTGGTCACCCCGGTCGGGGCCGCCGCCCAGGCCCGGGCCACGCTGGCCGCCGCGCTGGCCGCGGCCGGCGGCGGCGAACCGCTCGCCCTGGCCAGGATCGTCGACGGCCCGCCGGAACTCCTCGGCGGCGCCCTGCTGGTGCGGCCCGGTGGCGGCCACACCGGCACGCTCGGCGGCCGGCCCGAGCTCGACCGCACCGCCGCCGCCGAGGCCGCCGCCCTGCTCGACGCCGGCCGCACCGGGCTCGTCGGCCTCGCCGCCGAGGGCAGCCGCTGCGGCCAGCCCGTCACCCTCCTCGTCGAGGCGAGCCTGCCGCCGCCGCGCATGCTCATCTACGGCGCCGTCGACTTCGCCGCCGCGCTGGCCGGCGCCGGCGCGTTCCTCGGCTACCGGGTCACGGTCTGCGACGCCAGGCCGGTCTTCGCCACCCCGGCGCGCTTCCCCGCCGCCCACGAGATCGTGGTGGACTGGCCGCACCGCCATCTCGACGCCCAGCGGGGGGCGTTGGACGGCCGCACCGCGATCTGCGTGCTCACCCACGACGCCAGGTTCGACATCCCGCTGCTCACCAGGGCGCTGGCGCTGCCCGTCGGCTACGTCGGCGCGCTGGGCTCCCGCCGCACCCACGCCGACCGGCTCCGCCGGCTGCGGGCGGCCGGCGTCACGGAACGCCGACTCGCGCGGCTGCGCTCGCCCATCGGGCTCGACCTCGGCGCCAGGACCCCGGAGGAGACCGCGCTCTCGATCGCCGCCGAGATCGTCGCGCTGCGCCGCGGCGGCTCGGGCGTCCCGCTCACCGGGAGCGCCCTGCCCATCCACCACGACGACGCCCCGGCCGTGCCGACCGCCGCCTGACGAGCTACCCGTCCCCGTCCCTTGCCGCGGCCAACTTCCGGTCGGCCCACGGCTCCTGGTAGCCGGGGATGACGTCGCCCGCCGCCTCCGGGTTGAGGAGCGCGGCGTGCAGCACCCCGTCGCTGCCGGTGTTGGTGTGCTGCGACCTGATCGACACCACCGCCGTCGACACCAGGTCCTCCACCATCCGCCGCGAAGGCTTCACCGAGGCGTGCCCCAGCACCTCGCCGAACCGCTCGAAGTCGTGCCACCACGCCCCGTCGTGCCGCCCCTTGTAGACCCGGAACAGGTCGGCCAGCGACTCCGGCATCCGCACCGAGTCGCGGCCGTACGCCGTCAGCACGCCGTCCGCGAACGCCCCGGCCACCGCCGTCAGCCGGCCCTGGTCGCCCGGGTCCAGGTCGAGGTCGTCGCGGCGCTGCAGCAGCCGGCCGAGCCCGGTGAACGCCTCGCCGCCGCCCACCTCCTCGTAGAACGCGTCCAGGTAGGCGTACTCCTCGGGGGTGACGCCGAAGCCGTCGCAGGAGGTCCGGCTCCGCTCGACGATGGCCCGCAACTGCTCCAGGTTGCGCAGCATGAACTCGGGGTCGACGTCCTCGGGACGGTCCCGCGCCAGCTCCAGCTCGGCCCTGATCCCGCGGGCGAGGTAGCGCGCGTTCTCCGGGGTGAGCCACAGGTCGAGCGCGCCGTCCGTCACGTCGTAGCCCTGCTCCAGGAGTTCCCCGGCGCGGGCGAACATCCGCAGCCGGTAGGAGCCGATGGCGTCGGACATCCGCTCCGCGATGGTGCGCGCGTCGTCCACCGCCGCCCGCTTGTGGAACTCCACGATCCGCTCCGGCAGGTCGTCGGGCACGCAGAGCTCGGCGTCCCGCGACTGCTCCCACTGCCGCCTGGCCTCGGCGATGTGACGCCGCGTCGTCGCGTAGAGGCCGTCCTCGTCGTGCAGGCAACTCCGCACCGTGGCACGGGTGTCCACGGCGTCCGCCATCGAGAGACGCAGGCTGTCCACGACCTCGTACAGGCCCGCGCCCCGACCGGCGAGCCCGCGCCCGGTCTCCGCCAGGCGCTCCTCGGCCTCGACGAAGGACGCGCCGTCCCTGGCCCCCGAGTCGCCCGCCAACCGGTCGGAGACCTCGGCGAGTTCACCCGCGCCCTCGGCCTCGCCCGCGGCTCTCGCGTAGACCAGCGCGGTCTCGCCCATGTCCGCGGGATCGATCTCCCGGAGGAAGGACTCACCGCTGTCCCAGGCGTTCGGCCCCGCCCCCTCGTCGAGCGACCGCCGGACGTCTTCGATCGTGAACCCCTGGTAGCCCATCGCCACTCCGCGCGTCGTTCCGTGAAGTCGCAGGCCGCCCGCGGCGGGACGGCCGGTGGCCGCGCCGCACGCGGCGGCTCACGGTAACAGGAGGGAACGGGCCGGCGGCCGAAACTTGAGGGACTTCTGAGGTGCGACGCGGCCCTGCGGGCCGCAGGCCACCAGCGCCGCCGGCCCGGCCCGCCGGCGCCGCGCCTGCGGCCTTGCGGCCGAGTGGCCGCCGCTGCCGGGCCGGAGGCCGGTGGTGCCGTCGGCGCTGGGCCAGGAACCCCCCTCTGGCTCCCCGTCAGGGCGAACCCGGCCCGCTGGCCCTGAGGCCGCTCGCGCCCGCGGCCCGGCGGCCGAGTAGCTGCCACCTGCCGGACCGGAGGCCGGCGGCACCACCGGCCGGGGTCCGCAAGAACCCTTTGAACACTCCGTCAGGGCGGGCCCGGCCTTCCCAGCCGGAGGCCGTCCGACCGGGGGCCCGGAAAACCCCTGTCACCACCCCGTCAGGGCGGATCCGGCCTACCGGGCCGAAGGCTGCCGGCGCCGCGGCGCACCCGCCTGGGGCCCGGCGGCCGAGCGGCCACCGCCCAGGGGGGCGGAAGGCCGTCCGCGCCGGGTCCGCAATGACCGTTTGAACCTCCGTCAGGGCGGGCCCGGGCCGCTGGCCCGGAGACCGCCGGCACCGCCCGACCGGGGGCCCGGAAGCTCCTGTCAACACCCCGTCAGAGCGGGCCCGGCCAACCGGGCCGGAGGCCGCAGGCGCCGCGGCGCACGCGCCAGGTGCCGGCGGTCGAGTGGCTGCCGTCCACCGGTCCTGAGGCCGCCGGTACCGCCGACCGGGAGCCCGGAAACTTCCCTCACCACCTCGTCAGAGCGGATCCGGCCTACCGGGCCGGAGGCCCTCCGTACCGGTGGTGAGCAGTTCCTCCGCCGGGTCGTTCACCGGCTGCGGGGTGCCCGTCAGGTCGAGCACGAAGAGCGGCAGCCGCAGTTCGTCGGCGCGTGCCCGTGCCTCCCGGTGGTAGCCGGCGAGCGAGAACGCCACGGGGAGGGCCGACTCGGCGAGGCCGTGCAGCCAGAGCGTCTCCAGCGGGCGCAGCCCGGTCGGCCTGGTGGTCGGGTCGACCAGGCCCACCACGCCGAAGCCGCGCAGGTCCACGCCGGCGGCCGCGCGTGGCACCGTGGCCCGCACCT
This sequence comes from Streptomyces sp. NPDC127098, assembly GCF_042722465.1. Taxonomy (NCBI): domain Bacteria; kingdom Bacillati; phylum Actinomycetota; class Actinomycetes; order Kitasatosporales; family Streptomycetaceae; genus Streptomyces; species Streptomyces sp. NPDC127098. The sequence goes on along the minus strand of NZ_JBHXFJ010000001.1, from coordinate 296,242 downwards.
CGGGGAAGCCTAGCCAGCGCAGGAAGTGCGCGGCGCCGGCCGCCGCGTCGTACGCCGTCCTGATCGTCAACGGCTGGAACGGCGGCCGCCCGGCGGGCTCGCGACGCGGCGCCCGTGGGAGCTCGTCAACCTGGGACAGGCGCACCGTCACCCCGCAGGGGCACTCGAACTGCGGCTGCGGCCACTGCCCCGGACGGCCGCAGGCGCCGCAGTCGACCTCGGCCCACGAACCCGCCCAGGACCGGTGGCGCACCGGCACGGCGGTGGCCGCCCCGGCGCGCGCGGGCGTCACGCTGACCGGCGCGCCACAGGCACACGGGAACTCGTGCGGCACATAGGCGTGCTCGCGGTGGCACGCCGGGCAGCGCACCGGCACCGATTTCGCCATCTCTCGCTCCCGGGGCGGAACTTCTCGGCACAATTCTCACAGTGTCCCGGACGCGTCGGTGATCCGGCAGACCTCGCACGCGAGATGGCTTCCGGTCATCGCGAGGTTGACCGGAACCGACGTGTTGGCGAGGGTTTGTTCATCGGAATGTGACACATGATCTCGCACTCCGTATGGCGCGATGCGCGGACAGTGATATTTACTGGGCCTGTCCGCACCGCCGACAGGCGGGCGCGGGTGGCGTCGAGATCGACGGGCAGGGAGGGGCCGAGTGGCGGCAGGAGAGACCGAGGCTGCCAGCGGGGCGCACAGAGCCCCCGCCCAGCCTCACCCGGACCTGGTCCGGGACGTTCCCGTGGGCTGGGTCGGTGCCCAGGGCGGCGGGGCTGATCCGCGCGTGGGAGCCCTGCGCGTGGCGATCGAGCGGCTGCGCCGCGATCTCAACGGCTATGCAGCCGCGTTGGCCGATCGCGGGGTCGCCGAGCACCAGCTCGCGGTGCTGAGCGCGGCCGCGAGCGACCCGGCGCCCGAGACGGCCGCTCTGCGCAACGCCCTGCTGATGATCGCCGGCGCCGTGGGCTCGGTCAGCGCGCTGGCGCCCGCCGTGGTGCAGCTGCGGCAGGCCGTCGAGCTGTTCGGGCCGCCGCACGGCGTGCCGCCGGACGTCCCGGCCGGGGTGACCCACCCCCCGTACGGTGGCAGGCTGCCGCGCCAGTTCGACTGGCCCGCCGGCCACTGACCTGCCGCGCCCCGCCGGGGCAGGGCGGCTCTTGCGACGTCCACTTCGGTTCGGCGGCGCCCGCAAGGGCACGGGTGCCGCGGCGCTGGCGTGGGCTCGACCGGCCACGGCGGCTCCGCGGACGAGCGGCGGCCCGTCGCGGCACTCCCTGCGGAGCGTTAGGTTGGCGGCGTGCGACTGAGACTCGAGTTCACGACGGAGCCGTTCGACCTGGACGAGCCGCCCCCGCATGCCCTGGCCGCGCGCGAGGTGGTGTCGGGCGCCGGGCTCGACGCCGTCGACGTCGGCCCGTTCGGCAACACCGTGGAGGGCTCGGCCGACGCCGTGCTCACCACCGTGGACGCTGTGCTGCGCCGGGCGCTCGCCGCCGGCGCCACCCGGATCTCGCTTCAGGTCAACGCGCTGGCGGAGGACCCGTCCGGTGCGGGGTCCATATGAGCGGGCCGGCCGAACCCCCGGCCCCCGGCGCGGACTTCATCGCCGCCGTCCGGCCGCTGGTGGACGCCATCGGCGGCGAGCTGGTCCCGCCGGAGCGCGCCGGCGAGGACGACGTGCTGCTCTCCTGGGCCGGCGGCCCCGTCGCGGCCGTGCGGCTGCCGCTGGTGTCCGCCTCCCTCGACCACATGCTCGGCGATCTCGAACGCCGCCACGGGCGGCCGCTCGCCGAGCTCGACCGGGCCACCAAGCAGCAGGTCGTGCGCGGTCTGGAGGCGCGCGGGGCGTTCGCCATGCGGCACGGCGTCGAGACCGTGGCCGGCGCCCTGGGGGTGTCCCGCTTCACCGTGTACAACTACCTCAACCGTTCAACAAACTGTTGACGTCGCTGACCGTGGCGGCTTAGCTGTCCTCCATGACGTCACCACCGGCGCCAGGTCTGGCCTGGCTCAACGGCGCCGACGAGCGCGCGGCGCGCGAGGTGCTGCGTCGCGTGTGCGCCTCGCGAGCCTGGGGCGAGGCACTGCTCGCCGGCCGCCCCTATCCCGCGCGGGGCGCCCTGCTCGCCGCCAACGACCGGGCGGTCGCCGGGCTCACGGCGGTCGACCTGGCCGAGGCGCTGGCCGGCCACCCGCCCATCGGCCGTCCCACCCCGGGCGACGCCGTCTCGGCGCGCGAGCAGCGCGGCATGGCCGACGCGCCGGACGAGCTGAGGGCCGAGATGGTCGAGCTCAACCTCGCCTACCAGGAGCGCTTCGGGCACGTCTTCCTGATCTGTGCCACCGGCCTCGACGGCGAGCGGATGCGCGCCGCGCTGCGTGCCCGGCTACACAACCCGCCCGACGTCGAGGCCGAGATCGCCCGCGCCGAGCTCGGCAAGATCAACGCCGTCCGCCTCGGCCGGCTCGCCGAGGCCACCACCACCGTCTCCACCCACGTGTTGGACACCGCGGCCGGCCGCCCGGCCGCCGGCGTCCCCGTCCGGCTCGCCGTCCGCGCCGCCGCCGACGGCGCCTGGGCCCCGCACGCCGCCGCCACCACCGACGCCGACGGCCGCTGTGCGGGGCTGCCGCCGCTGCCCGGGGGCGCCCTCCAGGCGCGGCTCACCTTCGCCGTCGCCGCCCACCGGGAGCCGGACCCGGCCTTCTTCCCCGAGGTCACCACCGCTTTCGCCGTCGAGCCGGGCCAGCACTACCACGTGCCGCTGCTGCTCAGCCCGTTCGGCTACTCCGTCTACCGAGGAAGCTGAAGGAGGCCACGCCCGTGACCCCGGCGACCAGGCTCGGCCAGAACCAGTACGGCAAGGCCGAGACCCGGCTGGTGCGCGTCACCAGGGACGGCACCACCCACCACGTCCGCGACCTCAACGTCTCCGTCGCCCTCTCCGGCGACATGGAGGCCGTGCACCGCTCAGGCGACAACGCGGCCGTCCTCACCACCGACACCACCAAGAACACCGTCTTCGCCCTCGCCCGCGAGCACGGCATCGCCTCGCCCGAGGACTTCGGCCTGCTGCTGGCCAGGCACTTCGTCGCCGGCCAGCCCACCATCCACCGGGCGAGGATCAGGATCGAGGAGTACGCCTGGGAGCGGATCCCCACGCCGGGCGAGACCGCGCACTCCTTCGTCCGCGCCGGCGGCGGCACCCGCACCGCCCAGATCGCCTTCGACGGCCGGCGCGCCGAGATACTCAGCGGTCTCACCGGCGTCACCGTCCTCAACACCACGGACTCCGAGTTCCACGGTTACCTGAAGGACCGCTACACCACGCTGCCGGAGACCACCGACCGGGTCCTGGCCACCGACGTCACCGCCGTCTGGCGCCACGCCCACGACGGCACCGGGGCGGCCGGCGTCGCCCCCGACTGGGACGCCACGCACGCCGCCGCCCGCGCGCACCTCCTGGACGCCTTCGCCACCACCTACTCGTACTCGCTCCAGCAGACGCTCTTCGCCATGGGCTCCCGGGTGATCGAGGAGCTGCCGGGCGTCGACGAGATCCGGCTCTCGCTGCCGAACAAGCATCACTTCCTGGTCGACCTCGAACCCTTCGGGCTGACCAACGAGGGCCCGGACGGCGCGGTCTACTTCGCGGCCGACCGCCCCTACGGGCTGATCGAGGCGACCGTGCTGCGGGACGGCGCGGAGCAGCGCATCCCCGCTGACCTGACCGCCCCGTGGCCAGGAGGCCCGGCATGACCCTCGCCAGGACCGTCATCGAGAACTGCGCCGTCGCCACCGTCGACGAGCACGACACCGAGCACGAGCGCGGCCACCTGGTCATCGCGGGCAACCGCATCGAGTCCGTCGGCCCGGGGCCCGCCCCGACCGGACTCGCCGGCGTCACCCGGGTGATCGACGCCACCGGGCATCTCGCCACCCCCGGCCTGGTCAACACCCACCACCACTTCTACCAGTGGCTCACCAGGGGCCTGGCGCAGAACGCCAACCTCTTCGACTGGCTGGTCGCGCTCTACCCGGTCTGGGCCAGGATCGACGAGGAGATGGTGCGCGCCGCGGCCCGCGCCTCGCTCGCCATGATGGTCCGCGGCGGCGTCACCACCGCGATGGACCACCACTACGTCTTCCCGGAGGGCGCGGGCGACCTGCTCGGCGCCGAGCTCGGCGCCGCCCGCGAGCTCGGCGTCCGGTTCACCGCGGCCCGCGGCTCGATGGACCGGGGCGCCTCGGACGGCGGCCTGCCGCCCGACTTCGCCGTCGAGACCATCGAGGACGCGCTGCGCGCCACCGAGGCCGCCGTCGCCGAGCACCACGACCCGGCCGAGGACGCGATGCTGCGGATCGTCGTCGCGCCCTGCTCGCCGTTCTCCGTCTCCACCGAGCTGATGCGCGAGTCGGCGGCGCTGGCCCGCCGTCTCGGGGTGCGGCTGCACACCCACGGCTCGGAGACGGTGGAGGAGGAGCGGTTCTGCCACGAGCTGTTCGGCATGGGCCCCACCGAGTACTTCGAGTCCACCGGCTGGCTCGGCCCCGACGTGTGGATGGCGCACTGCGTGCACATGACCGACGCCGACATCGCCGCGTTCGCCCGCACCGGCACCGGCGTCGCCCACTGCCCCTCCTCCAACGCCCGCCTGGCCGCCGGCATCGCGCGGGTCCCCGACCTGCTGGCCGCCGGTGTCCCGGTCGGCCTCGGCGTGGACGGCACCGCCTCCAACGAGAGCGGCGAGCTGCACACCGAGCTGCGCAACGCGCTGCTGGTCAGCCGCCTCGGACCGCACCGCGAGCACGCCCTCACCGCCCGCCGGGCGCTGCGCCTCGGCACCTACGGCGGGGCCCAGGTGCTGGGCAGGGCCGGCGAGTTGGGGGCGCTGACCCCGGGCCGGCTGGCCGACGTGGTGCTGTGGCGGCTCGACGGGCTCGGCCACTCGACCATCGCCGACCCCGTGGCCGCCCTGGTCCTCGGCCCGCCGGCGCCCGTCACCCTGGCGCTGGTGAACGGCGTGCCCGTGGTCGAGGACGGCCGGCTGCTCACCGCCGACGAGCAGGACATCGCCCGCGAGGCCGCCACCCAGGCCCGCCGACTCGCGAGGATCGTCGCCGACGCCTGACGAATGTTCATCGAGCGGCAATGTGCCGCAATGGAGTCCCCGGGCGCCGCCCAGCAGGATCGGGTGGCATGACCAACGACGAGAGGACCTACGACCGCCGTCGGCTGCGCCAGTTCCTCGACGGGGAGGCGCGCGCCGAGGGCATCGGGCGGCGCCGGCTGCTCGGGCTGCTCGCCGCCGCCGGGGCCGCGGCCGCCGTCGGCGGCCCGCTCGCGCCCCGCGCGGCCGCCGCGGCCGGCATCGTCAAGCCGCTGCCCGAGGAGCACTTCGCGATCCGCGGCACCAACGCCGAGACCCGCTTCGCGGCGCTGCGCGGCGCCGGCTACCACACCCCCAACGAGCTCTTCTTCGTCCGCAACCACACCACGACCCCCCGACTCGACGCCGCCGCCTGGCGGTTGCGGGTGTGGGGGAGCGGCCTGGCGGGGGGCGAGGCCGAGTTCGGCCTGGCCGCGCTGCGCGCCCTGCCGGCCGTCGAGCACTCCGCGTTCGTCGAGTGCGCGGGCAACGGCCGTAGCTTCTACGCCAGTCAGCAGGGCGAGACGGTCAGCGGCACCGCCTGGACCCTCGGCGCCATCGGCGTGGCCCGCTGGCGCGGCGTCCGGTTGCGTGACGTGCTGCGGCTCGCCGGGGTCACCCGGCACGCCGTCGACGTCCAGCCGCGCGGCCTGGACGCCGAGGTGTTCGGCTCGGACGGCGCCAGCATGGGCCACGTGCGGCGCCCACTGCCGGTCGCCAAGGCGCTGGACGACGTGCTGCTCGCGTACGAGATGAACGGCGAGCCGCTGCCGCCCGACCACGGTCACCCGGTGCGGGTGCTCGTGCCGTCCTGGGTGGGCATCTCCTCCGTCAAGTGGGTCGGCGATATCGAGGTGAGCGCCGAGCCGCTGTACAGCCCGTGGAACACCGACCTCTACCGCCTCTTCGGCCCGGCGCACCCGCCGGAGGGCAGCGCGCCGCTCACCCGGCAGACCCTCAAGAGCGCCTTCGAACTGCCCTGGGAGGCCACGCTGGCCGCCGGCCGCGAGCAGCTGCTCACCGGCCGCTCCTGGTCGGGTGCCGGCGGGGTGCGGGCGGTCGAGGTCAGCACGGACGGCGGCGCCCGCTGGCGGCCGGCCAGGCTGCACGACACCCCGCGTCGCGACGGCTGGACCCGCTGGTCGGTCGACTGGACGCCCACCGCGCCCGGCCGGGTGGAGCTGCTGGCCCGCGCCACGGACGTGACGGGCGCGACCCAGCCGGAGCGTGCGGTCTTCAACCAGCAGGGGTACCTGTTCGACGCGGTCGTCAGGCACCCCGTCACGGTGAGTTAGTCCAGCAGCTCGTACGCCGGCAGGGTCAGGAAGTCGACGTAACTCTCGTCGAGGGCGATCCGCAGCAGCAGGTCGTAGGCCCGCTCCCAGCGGCCTTCGATGAAGGCGTCCTCGCCGATCTCGTCGCGGATCGCCACCAGTTGGTCGGCGGCGACCTGGCAGACGTAGTCGTGGGTCACCGTCTCGCCGTTGTCCAGCACCACGCCGGCGTTCAGCCACTGCCAGATCTGCGAGCGTGAGATCTCGGCGGTGGCCACGTCCTCCATCAGGTTGAACACCGCGACCGCGCCCCGGCCGGCCAGCCAGGACTGGAGGTAGCGGGTGCCGACCTGGATGGCGTTGCACAGCCCGTCGTGGGTGGGCTTCGCGTCCAGCGAGTCGATGGCCAGCAGGTCGGCCGCCGTGACCTTGACGTCCTCGCGCAGCCGGTCCTTCTGGTGCGGCCGGTCGCCGAGCACGGCGTCGAAGGACTCCCGCGCGACCGGGACCAGGCCGGGGTGCGCCACCCAGGAGCCGTCGAAGCCGTCGCCGGCCTCGCGGTCCTTGTCGGCCCTGACCTTACGGAACGCCTCGGTGTTGACCGCCTCATCGCGGGACGGGATGAACGCGGCCATGCCGCCGATCGCGTGCGCGCCGCGCTTGTGGCAGGTGCGGACCAGCAGGTCGGTGTAGGCGCGCATGAACGGCGCCGTCATCGTCACCGCGTTGCGGTCCGGCAGCACGTAACCGGGGCCCGCGTCACGGAAGTTCTTGACGATCGAGAACAGGTAGTCCCAGCGGCCCGCGTTGAGCCCCGAGGCGTGCTCGCGCAGCTCGTACAGGATCTCCTCCATCTCGAACGCGGCCGTGATGGTCTCGATCAGCACCGTGGCCCGCACCGTGCCGCGCGGGATGGAGAGCGCGTCCTGGGCGTGCAGGAAGACCTCGTTCCACAGCCGGGCCTCCAGGTGGGACTCCAGCTTGGGGAGGTAGAAGTAGGGGCCCTTGCCCAGCGCGATCAGGCGGGCCGCGTTGTGGAAGAAGTAGAGCCCGAAGTCGACCAGCGCGCCCGGGATCGCGCGGCCCTCGACGGTCAGGTGCCGCTCGTCCAGGTGCCAGCCGCGCGGCCGCATCACGACGGTGGCCAGCTCTTCGTCGGGCTTGAGCTCGTAGCGCTTGCCGCGCTCGTCGGTGAAGTCGATGCGGCGGCGGAACGCGTCGGCCAGGCTGAGCTGGCCGCCGATGACGTTGGCCCAGGTGGGGGAGGAGGCGTCCTCGAAGTCGGCGAGCCAGATCCGGGCGCCCGAGTTGAGCGCGTTGACGGTCATCTTGGGGTCGGTGGGGCCGGTGATCTCGACGCGGCGGTCGAGCAGGGCAGGCGGCGCCGGCGCCACCTGCCAGTCGCCGTCCCGGACGGCGGCGGTGGGCAGGAAGTCGAGCGCGCCGGTCCTGGCGACCTCGGCGCGGCGGTGGGCGCGCCGCTCCAACAGCTCGTCCCGGCGCGGGGTGAACCGCCGGTGCAGCTCGGCGAGAAAGTCGAGTGCCTCCTCGGTCAGCACCTCCTCCTGCCGGGGCAGGACGGTCGGGGCTGCGACGGTGACGGCGGACATGGGCGGTCACTCCTTCAGGCGGGCGGATAACGGATGTTAGTTTCCTCATGATGGAAGATCAATGAGATCTCCCGGCTCGTCGACGTCGTCGGGTACGGCCACGTCCCCGCATTCCACCAGCGTGATCAGCGCCTCCCGCGCCCGCAGATAGTCGCGCGCCCCCGCGTCGCCCTCGGCCTCCGCCGCGACCCCCGCGAAGTGCGCCGCGCCGATCAGCACCGGATGCCCGCGCCGCCCGCCGTACGCGGCCGCCGCCAACGACTCGGGCGAGCGGTACGCGGCCGCCACCCTGGCCATCGCCGCCGCCCCGACGCCCGGCTGGTCGACGAGCGCCACCAGCGCCGCGCCGGCGCCGGCGCGTGACACAGCCGCCAGGCCGACCCGCAGCGAGGAGCCCATGCCGGACTCCCACGCCGGGTTGTCCACCGGCAGGCAGCCCGTCAGTTCGGCCCGCTCCCGCACCCGCTCGGCCGCCGCGCCGAGCACCACCACCACGGGATCGCAGCCGGCGGCGCGTAGCGCGCCGGCGGCCAGTTCCACGAAGAGCCGCCCACGCGTCGTCAACAACGCCTTGGGCCGCCCTCCGAGCCGCCGCCCACCGCCCGCGGCGAGCAGCAGTCCGGCGACGGGCGCGGTCGAGGTCATGCCGCCAGGGTAGGCCCTGTCCGACCGATCGACCGGACAGGACCTGGCCCCCCCGACGGCGAGGTCAGCGGAGAACGCCGCTCGTCCTCGGGGGCGTGGCCAGCGCCGCCGACAGGTCCCTGGCCACCTCCTGGAGCAGCGGGATCATCTTCTCCGTCGCCGCGTCCGTGACCCGCCCGGCGGGGCCCGACACCGAGATCGCGGCGGCCGTCGACGAGTCGGGGACCAGCACCGCGACGCACCGCACGCCTATCTCCTGCTCGTTGTCGTCCAGCGCGAAGCCGCTCTCCCTGACCGTGCGCAGCGCCGCCAGGAACGCGTCGGGCGTGGTGATGGTGCGCTCGGTGGCCGGCGGCATCCCCGAGCGGACCAGCAGCGCCCGCACCTCGGCGTCCGGCAGCCCGGAGAGCAGCGCCTTGCCCACGCCCGTGCAGTGCGGCGGCACCCGGCGGCCCACCTCGGTGAACATCCGCATCGAGTGCCGCGACGGCACCTGCGCCACGTACACCACCTCGTCGCCGTCGAGCAGCGCCATGTTGGCGGTCTCGCCGGTCTCCTCGACCAGCCGCGCCAGATGCGGCCGCGCCCAGGTCGCGAGCGGCCGGGCCGCGCTCTCGCCGAGCCTGATCAGCCGCGGGCCGAGCGCGTAGCGGCGGTTGGGCTGCTGGCGGACGTAGCCGCAGACGACCAGGGTGCGCATCAGCCGGTGGATCGTCGGCAGCGGAAGACCGCTGCTGCCGGCCAGCTCGCTCAGGCCCGTCTCGCCCCCGGCGTCCGCCATGTGTTCGAGGAGGGCGAAGGCGCGCTCGAGAGACTGGACCCCGCCGCTGGCGGAGGACTTGCGCACGTCGGACGACACGTCGCGTTCCTCATTCGTTGTGGGGAGTCGGTCTCGCGATGCCGGTCTCGCGAGTCGGTGGTCGCGGGCTACCGGAAGCCTACCTGTCCTTGACGTGCCGCCCGTCGCCGCCGAGGATCGACGTTCAACAGCTTGTTGAAGCCTGTGAGGGGGCGAGTCGTTGACCGGTACCGAGCTGCTGCTGCGATCCACCCGGGTGCTCACCCCCGAGGGCGAGCACCCCGCGAGCGTCACCGTCGCCGACGGCCGGATCGCCGCCGTGCTGCCGCACGACGCCGCCGCGCCGCCCGGCGCCCGGCTCGTCGACCTCGGCACCGCGGCGCTGCTGCCCGGCCTCGTCGACACGCACGTGCACGTCAACGACCCGGGCCGCGCCGAATGGGAGGGCTTCGCCACCGCCACCCGGGCCGCCGCGGCCGGCGGGATCACCACCCTGATCGACATGCCGCTCAACAGCGTCCCGCCCACCACCACCCCCGAGCATCTGGCCGTCAAGCGCGCCGCCGCCCGCGCCGTCGCCCACACCGACCTCGGCTTCTGGGGCGGCGCCGTCCCCGACAACACGGCCCGGCTGCGCCCGCTGCACGACGCCGGCGTCTTCGGCTTCAAGTGCTTCCTCTCGCCCTCCGGGGTCGACGAGTTCCCCGAGCTCGACGCCGAGCGGTTGGCCGCCGCCATGGCCGAGATCGCCGCCTTCGACGGCCTGCTGATCGCGCACGCCGAGGACCCGGCGCGGCTCGCCGAGGCCCCCGACCCGGCCGGCAGCCGCGCCTACGCCGACTTCCTCGCCTCCCGGCCGCCCGCCGCCGAACTCGACGCGATCCGCCGCCTGATCGCCCTCGCCCGGCGGTTCGGGACCCGCGTGCACGTGCTCCACCTCTCCACCGCCGCCGCGCTCCCGCTGATCGCCGAGGCCAGGGCCGACGGCGTCCGGATCAGCGCCGAGACCTGCCCGCACTTCCTCACCCTGACCGCCGAGGAGGTCCCGGACGGCGCCACCGAGTTCAAGTGCTGCCCGCCCATCAGGGAGGCCGCCAACCAGGACGCGCTCTGGGCCGGGCTCGCCGCCGGCACCCTGGACTGCGTCGTCTCCGACCACTCGCCCTGCACCGCCGACCTCAAGGTCCCCGACTTCGGGGCCGCCTGGGGCGGCATCTCCTCCCTCCAACTCGGGCTGCCCGCCGTCTGGACCGCCGCCCGCGCCCGTGGCCACCGGCTCGCCGACGTCGTCCGCTGGATGGCCACCGGACCGGCCCGGCTCGCCGGCCTCGCCCACAAGGGCGCCATCGCGCCCGGCATGGACGCCGACCTGACCTTCCTCGACCCCGAGGCCACCTTCACCGTCGACCCGGCCGCCCTCCACCACCGCAACCCCGTCACCGCCTACGCCGGCCGCACCCTGCACGGGGTGGTCCGCGCCACCTGGCTGCGCGGCCGGCTGATCGCGGAGGACGGCCACGTCACCGGGCCCGCCGCCGGCCGGCTGCTCACGAGAGGACCCGCCGCATGAGCGCCCCCACCCCGTCCCCCGGCGACCCGCCCACCGGCACCGGGTTCACCGGCACCGACTTCACCGGCCAGGCCCGCCCCTACGCGGGCGGCGACCCCTACGCCGACTACCGCGCCCCGGCGCCCGGCGACCTGCCCTTCGCCCACCTGCCCGACCTCGCCGACCGCCGGCTCGGCGGCTCCGTCACCGCCGCGAGCGACGAGTTCTTCGCGGAGCGCGAGAACCTGGTCCGCCCCGAGCCCGCCCACTTCGACCCCGCCGCCTACGGCCACAAGGGCAAGGTCATGGACGGCTGGGAGACCCGCCGCCGGCGCGGCACCTCGGCCGACTCCCCGCACCCGGCGGAGGACGACCACGACTGGGCCGTCGTCCGGCTCGGCGTCCCCGGCGTCGTCCGCGGACTCGTCGTGGACACCGCCCACTTCCGCGGCAACCACCCGGCCGCGGTCCGCGTCGAGGCGACGGCCGACCCGGCCGGCGCGGGCGGCTGGACCGAACTGCTGCCCCGCACCCCGGTCGGCGGCCACGCCGCCAACGCCTTCCCCGTCCGCGGCGTCGAGCGGCGCTTCACCCACCTGCGGCTCAGCCAGTACCCGGACGGCGGCGTGGCCAGGCTGCGGGCGCACGGCGAGCCGGTGGCCGACCCGGCCTGGCTGGCCGCCCTCGGCACCTTCGACCTCGCGGCCCTGGAGCACGGCGGCGCCGCCGAGGACGCGTCCGACCGCTTCTACTCGCCGCCCGCGCACGTCATCCACCCCGGCCGCTCCCGGGAGATGCACGAGGGCTGGGAGACCCGCAGGCGCCGCGACCACGGCCACGACTGGCTGCGGCTGCGGCTCGCCGGACAGGGCGTGATCCGCGCCGTGGAGATCGACACCGGCAACTACAAGGGCAACGCCCCCGGTTGGGCCACCCTCTCGCTGCTCGACGCCGACACGCCGGGCGCGGAGTGGCGCACCGTGCTGCGCGGCACCCCGCTCCGGCCCGACGCGGTGCACCGCCTGGTGCTGCCCGACGCCGGCCCGGCCACCCACGCCAGGCTGGACGTCCACCCCGACGGCGGGGTGGCCAGGCTGCGGCTGTACGGCTCGCTCACCGAGGCCGGCGCCCGCCGTCTCGCCGCCCGCTACCGCGAGCTGACGGGCTGACGGGCTCTTCCCTGCCGCCCGGCGCGTTCCCCCAGGTGGTGCGCCCCCTCAGCTCGGGGTTACCCTCGCGGCATGCCCAGCGCCGCCCCCACGACCGCCACCACCGGCGTCGGCCCCCTGCTGCGGGAGTGGCGCCAGCGGGCGGGGGTCAGCCAGCTGGACCTGGCGCTGCGCGCCGACTCCTCGGCCCGGCACATCAGCTTCGTCGAGACGGGCAAGACCCGGCCCAGCCGGGAGATGGTGCTGCGGCTCGCCGAACACCTGGACGTCCCCGTGCGGGAGCGCAACGCCCTGCTCGTCGCCGCCGGTCACGCACCGGAGTACCCGGAGTCCTCGTTCGACTCCCCGGCGCTCGAGGTGGTGCGGCTGGGCCTGGACCGGCTGCTCACCGGCTACGACCCCTACCCGGCGCTCATCCTGGACGGCACCTACCGCGTGTGGGGGGCCAACCGCGGCGCCTCGCTGCTGCTCGACGGCGTCGCTCCCGAGCTGCTCGCCCAGCCGCCCAACGCGATGCGCATCACGCTGCACCCGCGCGGACTCGCCCCACGCATCCTCAACTTCCAGGAATGGCGCGGCCATCTGCTGGACCAGATGCGCCGTCAGCTGGCGCTGCTCCGCTCCGAGCCGCTGCGCGCCCTGTACGAAGAGGTCGCGGCGTACCCCGCGCCGCCCGGCGGCGACGAACGGGCAGGCGAACACAGCCTGGTCGCACTGCCGTTGATCGTCCGGATCAACGGCCGACGGCTGTCGTTCCTCTCCACCATCGCCACGTTCAACACCCCGGTCGACGTGACGGTCTCCGAGCTGGCCCTCGAGACCTTCCTGCCGGCCGACGCGGCGACCGCGCGGCACCTGGCGGAGCTGGCCGGGTAGCCGCGCGTCGGGAGCCGCAGGCGGCGAATCAGCGCGGCACGGCCCGCAGCGCCGCGTACTGGGCCGCCGCGAGAGCGGCCACCACCAGGGCCTGCGCGGGTATCCACACGGCACCGGCGGTGCTCGGCCCCAGCCACAGGACCACGCCGGCGAGGCTGGCCACCGCCCAGGCGGCGTTCGCCTCGATGACGCACCGCACCGCGGTCACCGGCGGCTCAGGCCGGCTCGCCAGCCACCCGACCCCGGCCGCGAACAGCAGCAGGAACGCTCCCACTCCGGCGATCAGCGCGGTGTCCAGGCCGAGCAGCCGCCCGACCGGGCCCGCGGCGGCGAGGTACGCCAGCGCGTTGCCGCCCGTGACGACGGCGTCGAGCGCCAGCCAACGGCGCAGCCTTCGACCGGGCGTGGCGGGCGTGCTGGTGAGGGCGAGTGCGGACATCGGTCATCAGCTCCTTCGGGAGGGGCGGGGTTCTGGCTCCCCCCAACCCTCGCCCCGCCGTGGGCCGGCCGTCGATGACGTGGGAGGTCATGGCCGGCGGCGCGGCCGCCGTCGCAACTGACGGACCGCCTTCCGGCTGCGGGGGACGCGTGAAGCCGCGCCCGGCCGTGTGAACTCCTGGGAAATATCGGCGAGGCGTGGTTGACGGCCGACACGCTACGCGCGTCACACTGATTGGCATGGGCATGAACTTCCGTGCGACCGGGCTCCGCGCCCGGTCCGTCCGGGCCGGCGCCCTCGGCGCCCTGCTGCTGACCTTCCTCGTCGGCGCCCCGGCCACCGCCAGCACCCCCACCCTCGCCCCCACCGGGTCCGCCGCCGCGCTCGCCTACGGCGACGTCTGCTACTCGGACCTCCCCTCCCAGGCCCACGACACCCTCGACCTGATCGAACAGGGCGGCCCCTTCCCCTACCCCCAGGACGGCGGCACCTTCTACAACCGCGAGGGCCTGCTCCCCTCCCAACCCACCGGCTACTACCACGAGTACACGGTGGAGACGCCCGGCAGCTCGACCCGCGGCGCCCGCCGCGTCGTCACCGGCGACTCCTACCAGGAGGACTACTACACCGCCGACCACTACGCCTCGTTCGACCTGATCGACCACGGCTGCTGAGCCGTCCCCCCACCACCTGACCGCGTCCCCCCACCGGCGGCGCCGGGACCGCACCCCACACGGACCCGGCGCCGCCGCCCGCCGCTCCCCACCCCGCCCGAGGCGGTGTTGACCGGACCGCAGGGCCCCCTCGTAGCATCGACCCGAGGTCGAGGACACATCCGGCGAACCTGGGGGCGGCATGGACGTGGTCGATCTGCTGGCGGCCGGCGAGGACTTCACGCGCGACCCGTACCGCTACTTCGCGGCGATGCGCGAGCGTGGCCCCGTGCACCGCGTCCGCCTGCCGGGCGACTACCCGGCCTGGCTGATCGTCGGCCACGCCGAGGCCCGCGCCGCGCTCACCGACCCGCGCCTGGTCAAGGCCTACCCGACCGGCGTCGACGAGACCGACATCGAACGGATCGCGCCGGGCCCGCACCTGCTGATCACCGACCCGCCCGACCACACCCGGCTGCGCCGCCTGGTCTCCCGCGAGTTCACCCCGGGCCGGGTCGCGGCCCTCGCGCCGCGCGTGCGCCAGCTCACCGACGAACTGCTCGACGCGATGCTGGCCGCCCCCGACCGGCGCGCCGACCTGGTCTCCGCCTTCTCCTTCCCGCTGCCGATCACCGTGATCTGCGAACTCCTCGGCGTCCCCTACCTGGACCGGGACCGCTTCCGCCACTGGTCGCAGGTGATGACCGGCGCCGCCGCGATGGACGAGGCAGAGGCGACCCTGGCCGCGATGACCGAGTACCTGATCGGCCTGCTGGCCGCCAAGCGCGAGCAGCCGGGCGACGACCTGCTGAGCGCGCTGCTCGGCACCGCCGACGCCGAAGGCGACCAGCTCTCGCAGGAGGAACTCCTCGGCATGTGCTGGCTGTTGCTCATCGCCGGCCACGAGACCACGGTCGGCCTGATCAGCAA
This sequence comes from Streptomyces sp. NPDC127098, assembly GCF_042722465.1. NCBI lineage: Bacteria > Bacillati > Actinomycetota > Actinomycetes > Kitasatosporales > Streptomycetaceae > Streptomyces > Streptomyces sp. NPDC127098. The sequence goes on along the minus strand of NZ_JBHXFJ010000001.1, from coordinate 281,146 downwards.
CGGGGTGTTGGCGCTGCTGGGCCACCCCGAGCAGCTGGCCGCGCTGCGCGCCGACTGGTCGCTGCTGGACAACGCCGTCGAGGAGATCCTGCGCTACGACGGCCCGGTGCCGACGCCCACCATCCGCTTCGCCGCCGAGGACATCGAACTCGGCGGCGTCGTCATCCCGCGCCGCGACCTCGTCCTCCCCGCCCTCGCCGACGCCGACCGCGACCCGGCCCGCTTCCCCGACCCGAACCGCTTCGACATCCGCCGCGACACCCGCGGCCACCTGGCCTTCGGCCACGGCATCCACTACTGCCTGGGCGCCCCGCTGGCCCGCCTCGAAGGGCGGATCGCGCTGCGCGCCCTGCTGGAACGCGCCCCCGACCTGGCCCTCGACGCCGACCCCGCCGCCGTGCCCTGGCACCCCGGCATCCTCATCCGCGGCCCCCTCCATCTCCCGATCCGCTGGTGACCCCCGCCGCGTACCGCCAGAACTCCCGCATCAGCGGCGGCGGCGTGGGCCCCGTCATGCACACCTGGGTCAGCAGGATCGCGACGCCGCGGGCGGCCGGCACCAGGTGCGCCGCCGTCCCACTGCCGCCGACCCAGCCGTAGCGCCCCGGCACGTTCCACGGATCGACGACCGCCACGTCGACGGAGCCGCCGTAGCCCCAGCCCTGCCCCTCAAGGAAGAGCCGGCCCGCCTCCCGCTGCTCCGCGGTGAGCTGGTCGGTGGTCATCCGCCGCACCGACGCCGCCGACAGCAGCCCCCGGCCGCCGTCCAGCAGCATCCGCGCGAACGCCAACAGGTCGTCCACCGTCGACACCAACCCGCCGGCCCCGGACGGGAAGGCCGGCGGCCGGCTCCACTGACCGGCGGGCTCGTCGGCCACCGCCAACCCGCCCCCGGGAAGCGGCCGGTACAGCGTGGTGAAGCGGCCCAGCTTCCCGGCCGGCACCGCGAAGCCGGTGTCCACCATCCCCAGCGGTTCGAAGAACCGCTCGGCCAGGAACTCGGGCAGCGGCCGGCCCGTGACCCTGGCGACCAGCAGGCCCTGCAGGTCGGAGCAGGTGTTGTACAGCCAGGACTCGCCCGGCTGGTGCAGCAGCGGAACGCGGGCCAGCTCCGCCAGCCACTCGTCCGGCGCGGCGCGGAACTGCGGCTCCAACGGATGGCTCTGCACGCCCTCGAACAACAGCCGGGCGGCGGGCAGCGAGAAGTCCGCCGGGAAGCCGTAGCCGGCCCGCGAGCTGAGCAGGTCCTCGACCGTGATGGCCCGCTCGGCCGGCACCACGTCCGTCACCGGCGCGGCCGGATGCCGCACCACGGCGGGCGCCGCCAACTCCGGCAACCACCGCCCGACCGGATCCGCCAGGCCGATCCGCCCCTCGTCCACCAGCGCCAGCACGGCCGCGGCCGTGACGGGCTTGGTCAGCGAGGCGATCCGGAAGATGCCGTCCCGGCCCACCGGGCCCGCCGCCGCGACCTCCACACGGTCGCCGCCGGCCACCAACGCCACCGCCGCCGGCAGCGAACCGTCCGCCACCCGCCGCCCCAGAACCTCCCGCAGCCCGGCCATCGCTCCACCTTTCGCCCGCCACCCGTGCCGTCGAAAGGGACAGACCCGCGCCGCCTCCCGAACTCATCGGCCGCCGGGTGCCCGGCTGAGCCGGCGGTGGACCCTCCCACGGGGGGAGGGTCCACCATGAGGGCGTGCACGACGAACTGCTCACCATCGGGCGCTTCGCCCGCCTGTGCCGGCTCAGCGTCAAGCAGCTGCGGCACTACGACGAGACGGGGCTGCTGGCCCCGGCCCTGGTGGACGCCGGCTCCGGCTACCGCTACTACGCGCCGGAACAGGCCCGCGACGCCCTGACCATCGCCCTGCTGCGCGAGATGGACCTGCCGCTGGCCGTGATCGCCAGGGCCCTGGCCGCCGAACCCGAGCACCGGGCGGAGATCCTGCGCGCCGAGCGGGACCGGCTGGCCGAGCGGATCAGCAGGGACCAGGCGCGTCTCGGGATGCTGGAGCGGCTGGCGGAGGGCGGCCTGCCCGGCTACGAGGTGACGCTGGGCAGGGAGCCGGAGCGCGGTCTTGCGGTGGTGCGCGCGGTCTGCGCCCCCGCCGAGATCGGGCGGACGGTCGGGGAGTGCCTGGGCCGGCTGCTGACCGTGCTGGGCGAGGCGGGGATCGCCTGGGAGCCGCCGCTGTGCGGGCTCTACCCGCTCGACCTGGCGGAGCGGACGGCGATCGCCCTCGGAGCGCGGACGCCGCACGGGCAGGGCGTCCCCGGCCTGGAGTTCGAGGCGCTGCCAGGCGGGCCCGTCGCCGAGACCGTGCACGTCGGGCCCTACGCCCAACTGCCCCTGGCCTACCACGCGCTCTTCGCCGCCGTGCACGAGCGCGGGCTGCGCCCGTCGGCGCCCGTGCGGGAGACCTACCTCGTCGGCCCCGGCGAGGCCCCGCAGGAGGAGCTCATGACCCGACTGGCCATCCCCGTCCAGGAGAGCACGGCATGACCACGGTGCGGGACGTCGACGCCCGCGGCGGGCAGCACTGCGAGACCACGACCCTCGGGGTGCTGCTGCGGCACCAAGGGCTCGACCTGTCCGAGCCCATGCTCTTCGGCCTCGGCTCCGGCCTGTCGTTCGTCTACTGGGACGCCAGGAACATGGGCTTCCCCTTCCTCGGCGGACGGGTCAGGCCGTTCGAACTCACCAGGAACCTGGCCGCCAGGCTCGGTCTCGACCTCGTCGTCAGGGAGACCACCTCGCCCCGCAGGGCCTGGGAGAACCTGGCGGCCCCCATCGACGCCGGTCGCCCCGTCGGACTCCAACTCGACAGCCATCACCTGGAGTACTTCACCTCGAAGGCGCACTTCGGCGGCCATGTCGTCGCCATGTACGGCTACGACGAACACGACGCCCACCTGGTCGACACCGAACAGCAGGGCGGGGCGGTCACCACCAGCCTGACCAGCCTCGCACAGGCCAGGGCGGCGCGCGGCCCGATGACCGCCAGGCACCGGTCCTTCACCCTCACCGTCCCCCCGGACGCGCCCGCGCCCCGGGACCGGATCGTCCCCGCCGTCACCGCCTGCGCCGACGCCTTCCTCGACCCGCCCATCGCCAACCTCGGCCACCGCGGCGTCGAGAAGGCCGGCAGGCTGGTGCGGACCTGGCTCCAGCGCGCCGAGGACCCGGCCCGTGACCTGCCGGGGTCCGCCCGACTGATGGAGCGGGCCGGCACCGGCGGCGCCCTGTTCCGCAACCTCTACCGCGACTTCCTCGCCGAGTGCGCCCACCTGCTCGACGACGAACACCTGCGCACCGGCCACCGCCTGTACGCCGAGGCGGCCACCGGGTGGACGGAGGTCGCGACCCTGATCACCCGGGCCGGCGAGACGGGCGACGCCGACTGCCTCGAACGGGCGGGCGCCGTCCTGCACGACCTCGCCCGGCTGGAGCGCGACGCCATGCGGGCCCTGAGTCGCCTGGGGGAGTGAGCCGAAGGGCGACCGGTCCGCGCTCAACGGAGGGCGGGTCGGGGAGGGAAGGGGAGCGGCGGGGCGTTTCGCGCCAGCGTGAGCAACAACGCCTCCTCGCCGTGGCGCGCCACCAGCTGGAGCCCGACCGGCGCGCCGTCCGGCGTGCGGCCGGCGGGCAGGGTGACGGCGGGGTGGCCGCTGAGGTTGAACGCCCAGGTCAGGGCGGCCGACACGACAGGACCCGGGCCGTGGTGGCCGTGGGGCCGGTTGGGCGTGGTGGGGGTGGCCAGCAGGTCGACGGCGGCGAACAACGAGGCGAGCGCCGCGTCGTTGAGGGCCCGGTCGCCGCCGCCGGCGCGCAGGGCGGCCCAGGCCGGACCCGGGTCGCGCAGCCGCACCGGCACCTCGACCGGACAAGACCCGGAAGCGCGCGGAGCGCGGCGTGCGCCACCTCCGCCACCGCCGAGTCGGGGTCGGCGAAGCCGAGAGTCGGTGACCAGACGACCCGCGCCGGGCGGTCGGCGGCCGGCGGCACCGGGCCCGCCACCGCCCGCAGCCAGGCCGCGGCGTCGGCGGCCCGCCGGGCCAGCGGGCCGCCGACGTTGAGCCCCGCCCGGTCGCGGGCCGGCAGGCGGCCGTTGGTCGGCTTGAGGCCGATGACGCCGCACCAGGCGGCCGGGATCCGGACCGAGCCGGCGCCGTCGCTACCGGTGGCCAGCGGCACCATGCCGGCGGCGACGGCCACCGCCGAGCCGGCCGACGAGCCGCCGGGGGAGCGGTCGGGCAGCCACGGGTTACGCGTCCGCCCACGGCCCGTCACGCCCCAGGTCCGCCACGCCGTGCCGGGCCCCGGCACGGCGGTGGCGCCCACCGGCACGCAGCCGGCCGCCACCAGCCGCCGGCTCTGCTCGGACCCGCGCCCCTCCGTGGCCTTCACCGCGATCGGCACCCCGGCCAGCGGCGGCCGACCACCACGCCGCACCGCCACGTCCACGGCCCGGGCGTCCGCCAGCGCGGCCGCCCGCCACACCTCGGTGAACGCCCGTAGCCCGCCGTCGAGTTCGGCGATCCGCCGCAGCGCGGCGGCCACCACGTCGACCGCCAGGAGTTCGCCGGAACACACCGCGGTGGCGATGTCGGTCGCGCCCAGGGAGCAGTACTCCTCGTCGTTCACCCAACGCCCTCCGTTCCTTCTCGCGATGCCCGACCTGAACCGGTTTACCCGCCGAGCCCGCCGGGCGCCGGCCCCGTCGAGCGGCGCAGCGTCAGGGAGGGCGCCGCGTCCTGCAGGTCGCCCACCGGGGCGCCGCCGGCCGCCTCCCGCAGGCGCCGCGCCGCGTGCGCGCCGTAGCCGCGGATGTCCCGGCTCAGCGCGGTCAGCGGCGGGTCGACCAGCTCGCACAGCGCCGAGTCGTCCCAGGCCACGATCGACAGGTCGGCCGGCACCGCGAGCCCGAGGCCCCGCGCGGCCGTGAGGCCGGACAGGGCCATCACGTCGTTGTCGTAGAGGATCGCGGTGGGCCGCGTGGCCGGGTCGTCGCGCAGCAGCTCGGCGGTGGCGGCCGCGCCACGCTCGCCGCTGTAGTCGGTCTCCACGGTGCGGCCCACCATGCCCGCGCCCCGCGTGGCCCGCTCGAACGCCGTGGTGCGGACCCAGGTGTGCCGCAGCCGCGCGGGCCCCGCCACCCGCGCGATCCGCCGGTGCCCGAGCTGACGCAGGTGGGAGACGACCGTGGCCACCGCCGCCGCCTCGTCGCTCCACACGGCGGGCAGCGAGCCGGTGCCCAGCGGCGCGCCCAGCACCACGGCCGGCATGCCGAGCTCCTCGAGCACCGGCACCCGCGCGTCGCCCACCTGGAGGTCGACGACGAACACCCCGTCCACCAGGCGCCGCGCCCACCAGTCCCGGTAGAGGGCGATCTCGGCGGCCTGGTCCTCGGCCATGGTGAGCAGCAACGGCGTGGTGTGGCGGACCAGTTCGGCCTGGATGCCGGAGATCAGCTGCATGAAGAACGGTTCCAGGCCCAGCGTGCGGGCCGGCCGGTCGATCACGAGGCCGAAGCTGCCGGCCCGGCCGTCGGAGAGGGCGCGGGCGACGCTGCTCGGCTGCCAGCCGAGCTCGTCCGCGATGGCCAGGATCCGCCGCCTGGTCGGCTCGGACACCCCGGGCCTGCCGTTGAGCGCGAAGGACACGGCAGCCTTGGTGACGCCGGCCCGCCGCGCTATGTCCTGCATGGTGGGACGTTTCACCATCTCCACATCCCCTGCTCCGGAACGGTATTCACCAGGCCGTCCACTAATCCGGTTCAGCTCGGCATGCGAACAAACCGTGACGGGACGCCGAGGTGGCATTGACACCCGGTAATCGACGGCCTTAATTTCCTGCCACGACGCGCCGTCTCGGATCCGTCGTCAGGTCCACGCGCCACCAGATCCACCCGCCCCACCTTCAGGCCGCGCCGCGCCTCCCGTCCACGCGTACCGCGCGGCACGAGCCAGCCGAGCAAGGCCAGCCGAGCATCGGGGAGTCCTCATGACCGTACCGAGCATCGTAGGGGCCCGCCGGGCGGCCGCGGCACGGTGGTCGTCGAGCCGCACGTCCGGTAAGGAGCGCGCCCGATGAGCCAGCCGACCATGACCGGGCCCGACGCCGAGCACGCGACCGACGTCGTGCTGCGCGCCGAGCACCTCGACGTCGTCTACGACGGCGAACGCCCGCTGCACGCCGTCCGCGACGTCAGCCTCGAACTGCGCCGCGGCGAGATCCTCGGCATCGCCGGCGAGCCGGGATGCGGCAAGTCCACCCTCGCCCACGCCATCGGCCGGACGCTGCGCCCGCCCGCCAGGCTCACCCGCGGCCGCGTCACCTTCCACGGCCGGGACGCGGTCGAGACCGACCTCACCGCGCTGCGCGGCGAGGAGTTGCGCGCCTTCCGCCGGAACCGGCTCTCCATGGTCTTCCAGAGCGCCATGAACGCCCTCAACCCCGTCACCACCGTCGGCAGGCAGTTCGACGACATCTTCCGTGCCCACCGCCCCCGGATGGCCGCCGGTGAACGCCGGGAGCGCGCCCGCGAGCTGCTGGCCACCGTCGGCGTCGACCCGGAGCTGGCGCGCGGCCACCCGCACGAGCTGTCCGGCGGCACGCGGCAGCGCGTCGTCATCGCCATGGCCCTCGCCCTCGATCCCGAGGTCGTCATCATGGACGAGCCGACCACCGCCCTCGACCTCGTCGCCCAGCGCGAGATCCTGGACGAGATCGTCGGACTGCGCGACCGGTTCGGCTTCAGCGTCGTCCTCGTCACCCACGACCTCACCCCGCTGCTCGAACTCAGCGACCGGATCGCCGTGATGCACGCCGGGCGCGTCGTGGGGCACGCGCCCACCGCCCGCATCGCGCGCGGCGCCGCGCACCCCTACCCCCGCGGCCTGCCGCGCTCCTTCCCCGACCCGCCCGTGGACGGCCGCCTGCCACCCGCACGCCCCGCACCCGGAGCGGAGCGCACCGCGGTGACGACCACCCCGGACGTGGCGGGCCCGACCGTCGACCACCGGCGCCGTGGCCGGCCGCCAGGACGGGCGGCCGGAAGACCGGCGCCGGAGGGCGGCCCGTCAGCGGCGTGAGGCACAATCGAGCCGATGAGTACCTACCGTGAGCGAGTGAACCGCCGGACGGCGCGGACGACCGTGCAGCGCGCCATCGCCACGCGTGAGCGCCGCTCGCCCGCCTCGGCCCCCCGGGTGCCGACGGTGGGCATCGACATCGGCGGCACCAAGGTGATGGCGGGGGTGGTGGACGCCGACGGCACGGTGCTCGAGCGGCTGCGCACCGAGACCCCGGACAAGTCGAAGAGCCCCAAGGTGGTGGAGGACACCATCACCGAGCTGGTCCTCGACCTCTCCGACCGGCACGACGTGCACGCCGTCGGCATCGGCGCCGCCGGCTGGGTGGACGCCGACCGCTCCCGGGTGCTCTTCGCCCCCCACCTGGCCTGGCGCAACGAGCCGCTGCGCGACGCCCTCGCCGCCCGGCTCGCGGTGCCGGTCCTGGTGGACAACGACGCCAACGCCGCCGCCTGGGGCGAGTGGCGGTTCGGCGCCGGCCGGGGCGCCGACCACCTGGTCATGATCACGCTCGGCACCGGGATCGGCGGCGCCATACTGGAGGGCGGCAAGGTCAAGCGGGGCGCCTACGGGGTGGCCGGGGAGTTCGGCCACATGCAGGTGGTGCCCGGCGGCCACCGCTGCCCGTGCGGCAACCGCGGCTGCTGGGAGCAGTACAGCTCGGGCAACGCGCTGGTGCGCGAGGCCCGCGAGCTGGCCGCCGCCGACTCGCCGGTGGCCCAGCGCACCCTGGACCGGGTGGACGGCCAGATCGCCGACATCACGGGGCCGCTGATCAGCGACCTGGCGCGCGAGGGCGACGCCATGTGCGTCGAGCTGCTGGAGGACGTCGGCCGCTGGCTCGGCGTCGGCATCGCCAACCTGGCCGCCGCGCTCGACCCGGCCTGCTTCGTGATCGGCGGCGGCGTCAGCGACGCCGACGACCTGCTGATCCGGCCGGCCAGGGAGGCGTTCAGGCGCCAGCTGACCGGCCGCGGCTACCGCCCCGAGGCGAAGATCGTCCGGGCCGAGCTCGGCGCCGAGGCCGGCATGGTCGGCGCCGCCGACCTGGCCCGGCTGATCGCCCGCCGCTTCCGCCGCGCCAACCGCCGCCGCGCGGCGCGCGCCGAGCGGGTGCACCACCGCACCGGTTTCGACCTGCTCACCCCGAGGGGACGGACGGCCAGACCATGACCAGCACCGTCACCCCCACCACCGCGCCCGCCGGCCCTCAGCGACCGCCGCACCGGCCCCGCCACCGCTGGCTCGCGTTCGTCACCGTCTTCCTGCTGATCGCCATCCCGGCCGGCTATCTGGCGCTCTCCGCCTACCAGAGCCGTGACAGCGGCGAGGACAAGGCGCGCACGGCGTCGGCGCGGGCGCTGATCTACGAGTGGCCGAGCAAGGTCAGCCGCCGGATCTACGACATCCCCATCCCGGAGGGCGCGGCCTACGTCGGTTACTACGAGACCAACTCGTGGGAGCGGAGCACCATGTATGTCGAGTTCCGGTGTTCTCCAGGGCAACTGAGTGGCTTCCTTGAGGAGTTGGGCGCCGACTACGGCGATCTGGAGGAGGGCGTCACCATCAGCCGGGCCGAGGCGGACACGGTCGGCTGGAACTTCGACGACCCGTCCCGGGTGTTCGCCGGGACCGTGATCCACCAGTCGGGCGCCGAACCGGAGGTGTCCGTGACCGTCGACCTCACCCGCGAGGAGCGTCCCCGGCTGTTCGTGGTCTCGACGACCGAGCCCTGACGCGGTCCTGGCGACCCCGACGAGGTGGGGGAGCGCCACTACTCGGGCACCCGGCCGGACGGGTTGCGGGAGGGGCCTGAGCTGGCGGGACATGCCTATCCTGCCCGCATGAACGACACGCCCCTCATAGCCGGAACCGCCCACCCCGACCCGCTCCGCCAGCTCGGCCTGGACGAGCTGCGACGGCGCACCAGCATGAAGTGGCGCACCTACCCGGCGGACGTGCTGCCGCTGTGGGTGGCCGAGATGGACGTGCCGCTCGCCGAGCCGGTCGCGCGGGCCGTCGTGGACGCGGTGGCGCGCGGCGACACCGGCTATCCGGTGGGCACGGCCTACGCCGAGGCGCTGGCCGGCTTCGCGAGCGAACGCTGGGGGTGGGACGGCCTCGCCGTGGAGCGCACGTCCGTCGTGCCGGACGTGATGCTCGGCGTCGTCGAGATGCTGAGGCTGGTGACCGACCCCGGCGACGCGGTGGTGGTCAACTCGCCGGTGTACCCGCCGTTCTACATGTTCGTGCGCAGCATGGACCGGCGGGTGGTCGAGGCGCCGCTCGGCCCGGAGGGACGGCTCGACCTCGGCGCGATCGAGGACGCCTTCGCGCGGTCGACCGCCGGCGGGCGGCGGGCCGCGCTGCTGCTGTGCAACCCGCAGAACCCGACCGGCACCGTGCACACCGCCGAGGAGCTGACGGCGGTCGCGGCGCTGGCCGACCGGCACGGGGTGCGGGTGGTCGCCGACGAGATCCACGCGCCGCTCACCGCCCCGAGCGCCCGCTTCGTGCCGTATCTGAGCGTGCCGGGCGGCGAGCACGGCCTGTCCCTGATGTCCGCGTCCAAGGGCTGGAACCTGGCCGGGCTCAAGGCCGCGCTCGCCGTCGCCGGCCCGGCGGCCGCCGCCGACCTGGCGCGGATGCCGGAGGAGGTGACGCACGGGCCGAGCCACGTGGGCGTGCTCGCCCACACCGCCGCGCTGCGGGACGGCGGCGACTGGCTGGACGCGCTGCTCGCCGGGCTCGCCGAGAACCGCCGGCTGCTGGACCGGCTGCTCGCCGAGTCGCTGCCGGCGATCCGCCACCGGCCCGCCGAGGCGACCTACCTGGCCTGGCTCGACTGCCGGGAGCTCGGTCCTGACCACGAGCCGGCGGCGTTCTTCCTGGACCGGGCCCGCGTCGCGCTCAACGCGGGCACCGACTTCGGCACCGGCGGCGCCGGCCACGTGCGGCTCAACCTGGCCACCTCCCCGACCGTCCTGACCGAGGCGGTCCAGCGGATGGCCGCGGCCGTCGCCGGCCTCCGGGACGGGTCGGCCTAGGCCGTCGGCGCCAGCCGTTCCTCGGCCAGCCGCCTGGCGACCCGCTCCAGCAGCGGGCCCGCCTCGGCGATGCAGCGGCGTGGGTCAGGCTCCAGGTCGGTCAGGGGGTAGGCGGCCTCGATGCCGGCGGCCCGCAGGGCCGGCTCGTCGATGGCGAGCCGGCCGCAGACCGCCACCACGGGCCGTCCCGCGGCCCTGGCGGCGGCGGCCACGCCGGCCGGCGCCTTGCCGTGCAGGGTCTGCTCGTCCAGCGAACCCTCGCCGGTGATCACCAACTCGGCCTGGGCCAGCGCCCGTTCGAAGCCCAGCAGCTCCAGCATGACCTCGATGCCGGGACGGAAGACGGCCCCCAGACCGATCAGCGCGCCGAAGCCGATGCCGCCGGCGGCGCCCGCGCCCGGCGCGGCGGCGTACTCGGCGGCCCGCCCGCCCTCGGTGCGCTCCAGCACCCGCGCGAAGTGGGCGAGCGCCGCGTCCAGCGCCTCCACGTCCATCGGGTCGGCGCCCTTCTGCGGCCCGTAGACGGCGGCGGCGCCGCGCGGCCCGGTCAGCGGGTTGTCCACGTCGCTGGCCAGCACGAACTCCGTGTCCTTCAGCCGCGGGTCGAGCCGGGAGAGGTCCATGGTGGCCAACTCCCGCAGCGGGCCGCCGCCCTGCGGCAGCGGGTCGCCGTCCTCGTCCAGCAGCCGGGCGCCGAGCGCTGTCAGCATGCCGGCGCCGCCGTCCGTGGTCGCCGAGCCGCCCACGCCCAGCACGACCGTGCGCGCCCCGGCGTCGAGGGCCGCCGTGATCAACTCGCCCGTGCCGTACGTGGTCGCGGTGAGCGGCGCGAAGGTGAACGGCGGCAGCAGCCGCAGCCCGGAGGCCTGCGCCATCTCGATCACGGCCGTGTCGCCGCGCAGCGCGAACGAGGCGTCGACCGGCAGCCCGAGCGGCCCGGTGACGGTCACCTCGCGTGGCGTGAAACCGCCGGCCACCGCTGCGTCCACCGTGCCGTCGCCACCGTCGGCCACCGGCAGCGCCTCGACCACGACGCCCGGCCGGACGGCGTGGATCCCGGCCGCCACGTGCTCGGCCACCTCGGCCGCGGTGAGCGATCCCTTGAACTTGTCAGCGGCGATCAGCACGCGCCCGGTCCCCGTGTCCGTCATCTCCGGCCCCTGTGGTCGTTGCGGTTGCGTTCGTTGCGGTTGCGTCGCGAATGGAACAGCCCAAGCGGCCCCGACCCTATCCGGCCACGCTGTCCCGATCCATGGCCGGCGGGTGCGACGAACGCCACCCCGGCGGTCAGGCGCCCGCTCAGACGGGGGTGTTCATCCCCAGCCGCCGCCACACCGCCTTCGCCGCGTTGTGCCCCGACATGCCGTGCACGCCCGGCCCCGGCCAGGTGGCCTGGGAGCACAGGAAGACCGCCGGGTGCGGGGTGGAGTGCGGGGACCACGCCAGCCGTGGCCGGAACATGGTCTGCAGGCCGCGGAACGCGCCGCAGTTGATGTCGCCGTCCACGTAGTTGGCGTTCCGCCGGGCCAACTCCTTCGGCCCGGCCACCGCCCGGGCCAGCACCAGGTCGCGGAAGCCCGGCGCGAACCGGTCGAGCTGCCGCTCGATGGCCTCGGTCAGGTCGCCGTCCCAGCCGGCCGGCACATGGCCGTAGACCCACAGCACGTGCTTGCCCTCCGGGGCCCGACCCGGGTCGATCAGCGTCGGCTGGGAGGTGATCAGGAACGGTCGGTCCGGCGCCTGGCCGCGCACCGAGGCCGAGCGCAGCGCCGTGGCGATCTCGCCGCTCGACGGGCCGATGTGCACGGTCCCGGCCCGCCACGCCTCGGACGCCGTCCACGGCATGGGGCCGTCCAGCGCGTAGTCGATCTTGAAGGCGGCGGCGCCGTGCCGGAAGCCCCGGAACGCCCGCCCGAGGCCCGCGATCCTGGCCAGCGCGGACGGCGAGGTGTCGAAGACGTAGGCCCGCGCCGGCGGCAGCTCGTCGAGCCGCCGCACCTCCACGCCGGTGTGGATGGTTCCGCCGAGGTCCCGCAGATAGGCGGCCAGCGCGTCGGAGATGGCCTGCGAGCCGCCCCGCGCGATCGGCCAGCCGCGCTCGTGCGCGGCCAACGCGAAGACCAGCGCGATGGCGCTGGTCGCCGGGGTGCTCGTCGGCGAGATCACGTGCGCCGCCAGGCCGGTCAGCAGCGCCCGCGCCCGGTCGTCCCGGAACCGCCTGGTCAGCCACGAGATCGGCGGCAGACCCGTGAGGCCGAACCGGCCGAGCGTCACCGGGTCGCGCGGCAGCCCGTCCCACGGGACCTTGAGGAAGTCCCCGACCAGCGAGTCCCAGCGGCCGAGGTACGGCGCCACCAGGCGTCGGTAGGCACCCGCGTCCCGTGGCCCGAAGGAGGCCGCCGTCTCGCCGACCGAGCGCGCCAGCACCGCGGCGGTCCCGTCGGGGAAGGGATGGGCGAGCGGCAGTTCGGCGTGCAGCCAGCGCAGCCCGTACCGTTCGAGCGGCATCCGGGAGAACGCCGGCGAGCCGACGCCCATCGGATGCGCGGCGGAGCACGGGTCGTGCCGGAAGCCGGGGAGCGTCAACTCCTCGGTGCGGGCGCCGCCCCCGACGGTCTCCTTCGCCTCGAAGACCTCGACCGACATCCCGCGTCTGGCCAACTCCACGGCGGCGGTCAGCCCGTTGGGCCCGGCACCCACCACGACCACGTCACGCAACGTCGGCACTACGGCTCCCCTCACCGCTGAGGACCGGCCCGGTCGTCCGCCCGGCCGGCCCCGGGGGACCGAGGATACGCGGCCGGCCGGGGCGCGGTTCGGGCGGCCGTGGCCATCGGCGCGGCGCCCGGCGGGGGGTCGTCAGGCGGCACCGTCCGGCGTCGGGCCGGTGAGGAGGGCGAGTACCCGGCGGGCCGTGGCCTCGTCCCTGGCCGCGGTGAACGGCAGCGCGTTGCCGCCGGCGATGTCGAACGGTCGGTCGGCGAGGGTCAGGTGGCTGCCGCCCGCCTCGGTCACCAGCAGCAGGCCGGCCGCGTGGTCCCAGGCCAGCTCCCAGGAGAACGCCACGGCGTCCAGCAGGCCGCGCGCGACCGCCAGGTACTCCAGGCCGGCCGAGCCACAGGCCCGCGGCGCCACCCCGTCCGCCCACAGCCCTGACAGGGCGCGCTTCTGGTCGTCCGTGGTGAAGTCGGGGTGCGAGGCCGCCACTTCGAGGACCTTGTCGGCGCGCGGCGCGCCGGACCGCAGGGGACGGCCGTTGAGCGTGGCGCCGGCGCCGCGGCGGGCGTACGCCAGCTGCTCGCGCGCCGGCGCGTAGGTCCAGGAGGCCAGCGGCCGCCCCCGGTGCACCAGGGCGACCAGGACGCAGAAGCCGGGCTCGCCGCGCACGAACTGCCGGGTGCCGTCGATCGGGTCGACGATCCACACCGGGGCGTCGCCGGCCAGCGCGCCGTAGACCGTGGGGTCCTCGTGGACCGCCTCCTCGCCCACCACCACCGAGCCCGGCAGCAGCCGCACCAGCTCCTCGGTCAGCCGGCGCTCGGCGGCGCGGTCGGCGACCGTCACCAGGTCGTGCGGCCCCGCCTTCACGGAGACCTCGTGCGCGGCGAGCCGGCGCCAGCGCGGCATCACCTCGTCGTCGGCGGCCGCCCGCACGGCCTTCTCCACCCTCGCCACCAGCTGCTCGTCAATCATGACCTCAGCTAAGCACGCGGCCGGCCACCCCCGTCACCTGGGCTTATGCGACACCGGCGCGGCGCAGCTCGCTGGTGATCGCGTAGTGGTGGCTGGGCGAGACCCGGCGGGCCGCGTCGAGCAGCAGCGGGGCCACCACCCGGGGGTCCTGCGTCGCGGCCCGCGCCGCCTCCTCCGCCGTCCTGGCCCGCACCAGCGCCGTCAGCAGCGTCACCGCCTCGTCCGCCCGGCCGGTCCTGGCCAGCTCGGCGGCGATCGTGCCGGCCTCGGGCGCCGGGCGGGCCGCGCCCTGGCGCAGCAGCTGCTCGCAGTCGCGGTGGCGGCCGGAGGCGGCCAGCGCCTCGGCCACGGCCGCCAGCGGCCCGGGCGGCAGTGAGGCGGCCTCCCACAGCAGCGTCGCCGCGTCGGACGCCATCCCGGCCCGCTCCAACTCGGCCAGCAGCAACGGCATTCGGCTGGCGGGACCGCCGGCCGCCTCGGAGAGCAGCACGTGCGCCACCCCGCTCTGGCCGTCGGCGCGCAGCTTCCGCAGCCGCTCGACGGCGTCGAGCGCGACCCGGTACTCCTCGGCGGCGAGCCGCTCCTGGCGCTCCCGCGGCGACTCCGGCCGCGCCTCCTGCCGCACCTCCGGTGGCGGCCCCTGGCGCGCCTCCCGCCTGGTCTCCCGCAGCGCGCCGGCGAACCGCGAGCCGCTCGGCAGCGGCGCGGTCGGCGGGGGTGTGGCCGCCGGCGGCCCGGCGGCCTGCCGGGGGACCCGCGGGGGCTCAGCCGGGGGCGGCGGCGTCTCCTCGATGCCGGCGAACCGCGCGCCCCTGGGCTTGCGCGCCGGCTTGCGTGGCGGCGTGGACTCCGGGGACCTGGCCTCCGCCGCCCGCCGGTCCATCAGCGCCGCGAGCCGCGCCCGCAGCTCGGCCCGGCGCGCCACGACCCGCTCCTCGTCGTCCTGCGCCCACATCCGCAGCGCGGCGAGCCGCTCGGCCTCCCTGGCCTGCCCGGCCCGCTTCGCGTCGTCCTCAGCCACCACCAACTTCCGCTGCTGGGCCCGTAGTTGACGCTCCGAGCGATCCAGGTCGGCCAGCCGCCCGGTCAACGACTCGTGGGCGCCGGGCAACGCGTCCTGCGCCCTGGCGGCGGCCTCGTAGCCGCCACGCAGCTGCCGGGCCGCGCTCTCCGCCGCCTCCGCGCCGTGCCGGGAGGCGAGATCCTGGAGGAGGTCCGCCACCGCGTCCCACGGCGGCAGGGCACGCCCCGCCAACCACTCCGTCAACTCGGGTCCGCTGCGCCGCGCGAAGGCGGCGAACCAGCCGGACTCCGGATCGAGAGTCTCCGTGACCCTCCGCAGTGCCGCCGTGAACTCGGCAAGCCGAGCGGTCAGTTCCTGAGCCATGGGGACACCTGCCATGCCGGTAACTGAAGCCAAGCCATGTTACGACTTCTGTTTCCGAACGGCTACGGGGAGTTTTCGACCTTCTCTTTTCGGTCTTCGCCCGTTGTCGAATCGGTGTCGAACGCGCCAGCGACCCCCGTGGGTCAACGACCGACGGCGTAACCTTGCATCCCCCTCGGGTTGGCCGCCGCCGACAGCGTCCCGGACTCCGGGTCGCGGGCCACCGCGCAGAGCCGCCCGACCGACCAGGGCTCGGCCACCGTCACCAGATGTCCGCGGCGCCGCAGTTCGGCCACGGTCGCCTCGTCGAACCTGCCCTCGACGGTGACGCTCCCCGGCTGGGTGCCGCGCGGGTAGAACGAGCTGGGGAAGCTGTCCTGGTGCCAGTTGGGGGCGTCGATCGCGCCCTGCAGGTCGAGTCCGCCGCGCACCGCGGGGCGCAGCGCCGCGGCGAGGAAGAAGTGCAGCTGCCACTGGTCCTGCTGGTCGCCGCCCGGCGTGCCGAAGGCCAGCACCGGCTCCCCGCCACGCAGCGCGAGCGAGGGGCTGAGCGTGGTGCGCGGCCGCCGCCCCGGCGTGAGCGAGGAGGGCAGCCCCTCCTCCAGCCAGGTCATCTGGAGCCGGGTGCCGAGCGGGAAGCCGAGCTCCGGGATCACCGGGCTCGACTGCAGCCAGCCGCCGCTCGGCGTGGCGCTCACCATGTTGCCCCAGCGGTCCACCACGTCCACGTGGCAGGTGTCGCCCCTGGTCTCCCCGGTGCGCGCCACCGTCGGCTCGCCGACCCCGGAGATCGCGCCCGGCGCCTGCGGCAGCTCGTCGGCCGTCCGGCCGGCGAGCGTGCTGATCGCGGGGGTCCGCCCGCCCGGGCTGCCGGGCCGCAGCTCGTCCGAGGCCGACGCGCCGATCAACGCCCGCCGCTCCGCGTTGTACCCGGCCGACAGCAGCTCGTCCAGCGGCACCGGCGCGGCATCGCCGTACCAGGCCTCCCGATCCGCCATGGCAAGCTTGCTCCCCTCGATGAGGGTGTGCAGGTACTCCGGCGTTCCGTACGCGTCGGCGTCGATCCCGTCGTCGAGCAGGGCGAGCTGCTGCGGCAGCACCGGCCCCTGGCTCCAGGGCCCGGCCTTGCAGACCGTCCAGCCGCGCCACTCGTAGCGCACCGGCTCCTCGTAGCCGGCCGACCAGCCGGCCAGGTCCTCGCCGGTCAGCACCCCGGCGTGCCGCTCGCCAGAGGAGTCCATGGCCGGGGTGGCCGCGTGCGCCGCGATCGCCTCGCCGACGAAGCCCTCGCGCCATACCCGCCGGGCGGCGTCGATCCTGCCCTCCCGGCTGCCGGTCGTCGCGCCCGCCTCCCGCAGCACCCGGCGCCAGGTGGCCGCGAGCGCCGGGTTGCGCAACAGCGCGCCGGGTGCCGGTGAGCGCCCCCCGGGCAGGTAGATCTCGGCCGAGGAGGTCCACTCGGTCTCGAACAGCTCGCGCACGCTCTCCACCGTGGCCCCGATCCGCTCCACCGCCGGGTGGCCGTGCTCCGCGTAGCCGATGGCGTAGGCCAGCACCTCGGCGAGCTCGAAGGTGCCGTGGTCGCGCAGCAGCGTCAGCCAGGCGTCGAACGCGCCGGGCACCACGGCGGCCAGCGGACCGGTGCCGGGCACCAGGTCGAGGCCGAGCCCCCGGTAGTGCTCGATGGTGGCCCCCGCCGGCGCGGGCCCCTGCCCGCACAGCACCCGCACCTCGCCACCCGCCGGCGCCAGGATGATCGGCACGTCCCCCGCCGGCCCGTTGAGGTGCGGCTCGACGACGTGCAGCACGAACCCGGCGGTCACCGCCGCGTCGAAGGCGTTGCCGCCCCGTTCCAGTACGGCCATCGCCGACTGGGAGGCGAGCCAGTGGGTGCTGGATACCATGCCGAAGGTGCCCTGCAGGGTGGGACGCGTGGTGAACATGCGGCGGAGCATACGCTTTTCGCACTAAGGGCGACGAGGGTGTCGAACGCCGCTCGCGGGGAGTGCGACGGTGACGCGGATCCCGCCGTCGGGGCGCGGGGCGAGGCCGAGTGTCCCGCCGTGTGCGCGGGTGATGCTCTGGGCGATCGCCAGGCCGAGGCCGACCCCCGCGTGATCGGTGCGGATGCGTTCCGTGCCGCGCCGGAACGGTTCGGTGAGCGTCGAGACCAGCTCCGGGGTGAGCTGCTCGCCGGTGTTCTCGACGGTGAGCACCGCCGTCCCGGGGCGGACCCCGGTGCTGACCCACACGGTGCCCCGCTCGGGCAGGTTGTGGACGATGGCGTTGTGCACGAGGTTCGTGGTCAGCTGCAGCAGGAGCGACGGCGAGCCGACCGTGGGCGCGGCGTCGCCGCGGGTCTCGACGGTGACGCCGTGCTTCTCCGCGAGGGGGAGGAGCGTTTCGGTGGCCTCTTCCGCCATGAGGGACAGATCGACGTGTTCCCGGTCGAAGGACCGCTGGTCGGCGCGGCTGAGCAGCAGCAGCGCCTCGGTGAGGTCGATCGCGCGGGCGTTGACGGTGCGGAGGCGGTCGACGAGTTCGCCGACGTCGTGGTCCGGGTCGGTGCGGGCCACGTCGAGCAGCGCCTTCGAGATCGCCAGCGGGGTACGCAGCTCGTGCGAGGCGTTGGCCGCGAACCTCTGCTGTTCGGCGACGTGGGATTCGAGTTGTTCGAGCATGGTGTCGAACCCGTCGGCGAGTTCGCGGAACTCGTCCCTGGGGCCCTCCATGCGGATCCGGTGGGACAGCGATCCGTCCGAGGCCAGTCGTGCCGCGTCCGCGATCCGGGTGAGCGGGGCGAGCATCCGGCCGGCGAGGATCCACCCTCCCAGGAGACCGAACACGAGGAGGAAGGCGAGTGCCGCGACCGTGGCGGGGATGAAGCCGCTCATCAGCTGGGCGCGGTCGGGCCCGGTGATGATCACGGCGTCGCCCCCGGCCTCGCGTGGCGGGTCGTTGGTCGTCGGCACCCAGCGCAGCACGAATATCCACATCACGGCGAGCAGGAGGGTGCCGGCGAGGAGAAGGAATCCGGCATAGCTGACGGTGAGTTTCAGTCGGGCACTGAGCCCCGGGCGTCTATTCACGACCTGCGCCGTCGGGAATGGTGTCGATGCCCGTGTCGATTCGGTAGCCGACGCCCGGCACGGTGGCGATGATCCAGGGTTCGCCGAGCCGTTTACGCAGTGCCGAGACGGTGATGCGGACGGCGTTGGTGAACGGGTCGGCGTTCGCGTCCCACGCGCGTTCCAGGAGTTCTTCCGCGGAGACGACACCGCCCTCGGCGGCGACCAGGACTTCCAGCACGGCGAACTGTTTCCTGGTGAGCGCGACATAGCGGCCGTCCCGGTAGACCTCCCTGCGGAACGGGTCGAGACGCAGTCCTGCGATCTCCCGCACGGGGGGCCTGCTGTGGGCGCGTCTGCGGTCGAGCGCCCTCAGCCGAAGCGCCAGTTCCTGGAGTTCGAAGGGCTTGGTGAGGTAGTCGTCGGCACCGAGTCCGAACCCGGAGGCCTTGTCGTCGAGACGGTCGGCCGCGGTGAGCATCAGGATCGGCATGCCGCTGCCGGAGGCGACGATGCGTTGCGCGATCTCGTCACCGGAAGGTCCGGGGATGTCGCGGTCGAGGACGGCGATGTCGTAGGTGTTGACGTCCAGCAGTTCCAGCGCGGTGTCGCCGTCCCCGGCGATGTCGGCGGCGATCGCCTCCAGGCGGAGGCCATCGCGGATGGCCTCCGCCAGAAAGGGTTCGTCCTCGACAACCAACACACGCATGCGCTCGATGCTACGAGACCGCCGTATATCGTCGGCATATCGAAAATCCCATACCGGCCGGCAACACCGCGCCGCCTTGACTGGCGGCATGGCACGAACCACACCATCGGCACCGGCGCACCGCGCCGGGGCTTGGCGGGCGGGCATCCGGCGGGCGATCCGGGCCGCCTCAGGACCGGGACCCTGGCAGCGCGGCCCGGTCCTCGCGGCCGCGGCGCTGCTGCTCGGCCTGCTCCTGCTGCTGCACGCGAGGATCACGGACCGCGCGGGCCTCGGCAGCCTGCTGGAGACCTTCCTGCCGTGGTCCGGGGTGTTCGTCCCCGTGCTGTTCGCCGCCGCGCTCTGGCGCCGCTCCCTCTCCGCGGTGGCCGCCCTGCTGCTGCCGACCGTGGTCTGGCTGAACCTCTTCGCGGGCTGCTGGGCGACAAGTCCCACCCGGCGTACGACCTCACCCTGGTCAGCCACAACGTCGACGCCGACAACCCCGACCCGGCGGGCACCGCCCGCGAGCTGGCCGCCTCAGGAGCGGACCTGCTGGCCCTGCAGGAGCTGACCCCGCAGGCCAGGGGCAGCTACGAGCAGGAGCTGGCCGACACGTACCCGTACCACACGGTGGAGGGCACGGTCGGGCTGTGGAGCAGGCTGCCGCTCTCCGAGACCCGGCCGGTTGACCTCGGGATGGACACGGTCCGGGCGCTGCGCACCACGGTGGCCACGGACCGGGGACCGCTGGCGGTGTACGTGGCGCACCTGGGATCCGTCCGGGTCTTCCCCAGGAACGGCTTCTGGACGGCCAGCCGGGACGCCGGCGCCCGGCTGCTCGGCGAGGCCGTCGCCGCCGAGCGGAACGAGCGGGTGGTGCTGCTCGGCGACCTCAACGGCACCCTGGACGACCGCGGGCTCGCCGGTATCGCCGCGCGGCTGGACTCGGTCCAGGACGCGGCCGGGGACGGGTTCGGCTTCAGCTGGCCGGCGGGGTTCCCGGTGGCGCGGATCGACCAGATCCTGGTCCACGGCGTGCAGCCGAGAAGCGCGTGGACGATGCCCGCCACCGGCAGCGACCACCGGCCGGTGGCGGCCGGAATCAACTGGTGAACCCGCCCGGGCCCGGAACATATCGTCGGCGTATCGAAAACCGCATACGGGCCGGCAACACCACGCTCCGTTGACTGGGCGCATGTCCTACAACGAGCACGTGCGGCTGACCGTCGGGCCGATCAGCGCCGCCGAGCACCTGGCGTTCGTGCGGACCCAGCGGTCGGTCAGCTTCCTGCAGACCCCGGCGTGGGGCCGCGTCAAGACCGAGTGGCGCAGCGAGTCCCTCGGCTGGTACGACGGCCGGCGGCTGGTGGGTGCCGCGCTCGTCCTGCACCGCCCGGTGCCGCGCCTCGAGCGCTTCACGCTGGCCTACCTGCCGGAGGGCCCGGTCATCGACTGGACCGGCGACATCGACGCCTGGCTCGATCCGCTGGCCGCCCATCTCAAGGCACACGGGGCGTTCGCGATCCGGCTCGGCCCGCCGGTGCGCACCAACACCTGGAGCGCCGCCCAGGTCAAGGAGGGCATCGCCGACCCGGGCGTCAGACGGCTCACCGAGATGTCCGGCCAGTGGGCCGACCCGGTCGGCGCCCGCGTCACCAGCCGGCTCAGGGACGCCGGCTGGCGGCCACAGAGCCCGGAGGACGGCTTCGGGGTCGGGCACCCGCAGTTCAAGTACGAGATCCCGCTGGCCGGCAGAACCGAGGACGACGTGCTCGGGGGCATGAACCAGGTCTGGCGCCGCAACATCAGGAAGGCCGCGAAGGCCGGCGTCGAGGTGACGGTCGGCGCGGACCTGAAGGCCTTCCACGACCTCTACGTCCACACCGCCGAGCGCGACCGCTTCACCCCCCGGCCGCTGCGCTACTTCGAGACCATGTTCGCGGCGCTGGGCGCCGAGGATCCCGAGCGGATCAAGCTGTACCTGGCCCGCCACCGGGGCGACCTGGTCGCCGCCGCCATCCTGGTCCGCGTCGGCGGCCACGCGTGGTACTCCTACGGTGCCTCCGCCACCGAGAAGCGGGAGGTGCGCGGCTCCAACGCCTGCCAGTGGGCGATGATCCGCGACTCGCTGGCGGCCGGCTGCGACGTCTACGACCTGCGCGGCATCACCCCCACCCTCGACGCGGACGACCCGCACGTCGGGCTGGTCACGTTCAAGGTCGGCACCGGCGGGCGGGCGGTGAGGTACGTCGGCGAGTGGGACCTGCCACTGCGGCCGATGGTCTACCGGGCCTTCGAGCTCTACATGAAGCGGCGCGGGCGGTGAGCGGAACCACGGCGTGAGCGTGGCCGGCACGGTCGGGCGGCCACTCAACCACCGGTGCCCCGGGCGAGCGCGGCGGCGACCTCGTCGAGGCGCGCCCCGCGGGAGGCCTTGACGAGCACCACGTCGCCGGCGCTGAGCCGGCCGCGCAGCCAGGCGACGGCCGCGTCGTTGTCGGCCAGCGTCACCGCACGCTCTCCCGCGCCGTCGGCGATCGGCAGGGCGGCCTCGCCGACCACCGCCACCACGTCGGCCCGGGAGGCGGCGTACTCCCCGACGGCGCGGTGCTCGGCCGCACCGGCGTCGCCGAGTTCGAGCATCTCGCCGAGGACGGCGATGCGGCGCCCGCCGTCCATCGCCGCCAGCGCGTCCAGGGCGGCCCGGGTCGACTCCGGGTTGGCGTTGTAGGAGTCGTTGAGCAGCGTCACACCACAGGCGAGGTAGTGCGGCTCCATGCGCCACCTCGACAGCGCGGCGGTGGGCAGCGCCGCCGCGGCCACGTCGAGGGGGACGCCGGCCGCCAGGCCGGCGGCCGCGGCGGCCGCCGCGTTGAGCGCCTGGTGGGCGCCCACGTGCGGCAGCGCGACGGGCACCGAGGCGTCGGCGGTCCGCAGCGTGAAGGACGGCCGGGCGAGCCCGTCCAGCGCCAGGCCGAGCACCCGCACGTCCGCGTGGACCGCGTGTCCGAAGGTCACCACGGGACCTTCGGTGAGCGAGCGCATCGCGACCACCCGGGGATCGTCCGCGTTGAGGACGGCGGTGCCGCCGGGCGCCAGCCCTCGCACCAGCTCGCCCTTGGCCCGGGCGATGGCCGCGCGCGACCCGAACTCGCCGAGGTGGGCCTGGCCCACGCCGAGGACGACGGCGACGTCGGGCGCGACCAGGCCGGTGAGCTCGGCGATGTCGCCGACGTGGCGGGCTCCCATCTCGATGACGAGGTACCGGGTGGCCGCGTCGGCGCGCAGCATGGTGAGCGGCACGCCGAGCTCGTTGTTGAGCGAGCCGATCGTGGCGATCGTCGGCGCCGCGCGCGAAAGAACGGCCGCCAGCAGGTCCTTGGTGCTGGTCTTCCCCTGGGAGCCGGTCAGCCCGACAACGGTCAGCCGGTCGCGCAGCCGGGCCACGACATGGACGGCGAGCGCCTGCAACGCGGCCCGGGCGTCCTCGACGACGACGGTGGGCAGCGGCGTGCGCCTGGCGCCGAGCACGGCCACCGCGCCGGCCCGGCCGGCCTGGGCGGCGTAGTCGTGGCCGTCGACGCGCTCGCCGGCGAAGGCGACGAAGAGGCCGCCCGGCTCGGCCTGCCGGCCGTCGAGCACGGCCGGCGCGGTCACCGTCACGGTGCCGTCGCCCTCGACCGTCCCGCCGACGACCGAGGCGATCTCGGTGAGGCTGAGCGGGATCACGAGCGGGCGCCCCGGGGGCCGGCGGGAATCGGTTTCCGGTAGGTCATGCCTCCAGTCAAGGGGGGCGTTATGTTGCCGGCACGTATGCGCGTTTCCATACGCCGACGACATGTCGTCCTTGATAAAGGAGGGCGCGCCGCGTCCCCGTATCGCCGGTGTATCGAAAACCCGATACACGGCGGCAACACCACGCTGCCTTGACTGGGGCCATGACCCGCAGCGAACCACCCCCGGCCGCGGCCCGCCAGCCGACGGGAATCACGGTCTATGGATGCGAGCGGGACGAGGCCGTCCTGTTCCGAGAAATGGCGCCCCGGTTCGGCGCCGTGCCGACCATCACGGCGGCGGCGGTATCCGAAACCAATGCCGAACTGGCATACGGAAACCGGTGCGTCAGCGTCGACCACAGAACCCGCGTCACGAACCCCACTCTTCTCGCGCTCAGGCAGGCCGGCGTCGCGTACGTCTCCACCAGGAGCATCGGGTACGACCACATCGACGTGGAGTACGCCGAGAGCGTCGGCATCACCGTCGGAAACGTCGCCTACTCGCCCGACAGCGTGGCCGACTACACGCTGATGCTGATGCTGATGGCCGTGCGAAACGCGAAGTCCCTCGTCCGCCGCACGGATGTCCACGACTACCGACTCGACGACGTGCGCGGGAGGGAGCTGCGCGACCTGACCGTCGGGGTGGTGGGAACGGGCCGCATCGGCGCCGCGGTGGTGGCCAGACTGCGGGGGTTCGGCTGCCGAGTACTGACCCACGACAACCGCCCCGGGACCGCCGCCGACCACGTCGGTCTCGACGAACTGTTGCGGCTGAGCGACATCGTCACGCTCCACACGCCGCTCAGCGCCGACACGCACCATCTCCTGAACCGGCGGCGCATCGGGCTGATGAAGCCCGGCGCGTTCGTCATCAACACCGGGCGCGGTCCACTGCTCGACACCGAGGCCCTGGTTTCGGCCCTTGAAAGCGGCAGGTTGGGCGGTGCGGCGTTGGACGTCCTCGAAGGAGAGGAAGGAATTTTCTACGCCGACCACAGGAACAAGCCGATCGAAAGCAAGACCCTCCTGCGGTTGCAGGAGCTTCCGAATGCGCTGGTCAGTCCGCACACCGCCTATTACACGGACCACGCCCTGAGCGACATCGTTGAACAGTCGATTGCCAACTACCTGACATTCGAAAGTGAGAACCGGAATGGCTAGGTTGAGGATCGGGATCATGTTCGGCGGCTGCTCGGAAGAGCACCACGTCTCCGTCAAGTCCGCGCAGGAGATCGCGCGGAACCTCGATCTCGAGAAGTACGAGCCGTTCTATGTGGGGATCACGGAGAGCGGCGCCTGGAAGCTCTGTGAAGGACCAGGACCGGACTGGGAGAAGAGCGGCCGGCGTACGGTCGTGCTGTCTCCCGACCGGAGCGTGCACGGACTGCTTGTGCTGGAGCAGGGGCGATACGGGACGATCCGGCTGGACGTCGTGTTGCCCGTGCTGCACGGCAGGCTCGGCGAGGACGGCGCGATGCAGGGCCTGTTGGAACTCGCGGGCATCCCCTACGTGGGCTGCGACGTCCAGAGTTCCGCCCTGTGCATGGACAAGTCCCTCGCCTACACCGTGGTCAGGAGCGCGGGAATCGCCACGCCGAACTTCCGGACCGTCACGGGGGACGTGAAGGCCGAGGACGTCGACCTCGACGGGCTCAGCTACCCCGTCTTCGTGAAGCCGGCCCGTTCGGGGTCGTCCTTCGGCGTCAGCAAGGCGTCCCGAAAGGAGGAACTGCCGGGCGCGGTGGAGACCGCGCGGCAGTACGACTCGAAGGTGCTCATCGAAGAGGCCGTCGTCGGCGCGGAGGTCGGATGCGCCGTCCTGGGCGACGATCCGGACCTGACCGCGGGCGAGGTGGACCACATCGCCCTGTCTCACGGATTCTTCCGGATACACCAGGAGGACGAGCCGGAAAGCGGCTCGGAGAACTCCACGGCAATCGTGCCCGCAGATATCCCGGCGGAGTCGCGCACGCTCGTGCGGAACACCGCGAAGGCCGTCTATCGCGCCCTGGGGTGCAGCGGTCTCTCGCGGGTGGACATGTTCCTCAAGGGGGACGGAACCGTGGTCCTGAACGAGGTCAACACCTTTCCCGGCATGACCTCGTACAGTCGTTACCCGAGAATGATGGCGGCCGCCGGCCTGCCGATCTCCGAGGTGATCGACCGGGCGGTGTCGTCGGCACTGGCGGGGAAAAGCCGATGAGGGATGACTTCGTTTACGTGGACGAGGTCGTGCCCGGTATACGCTGGGACGCCAAGTACGCCACCTGGGACAACTTCACCGGCAAACCGGTGGACGGATACCTGGCAAACCGCGTCGTCGGCACGAGGGCCCTGTGCGCGGCTCTGGAGAGGGCCCGAGAAAAGGCGGAATCCCTCGGCTTCGGACTGCTGCTGTGGGACGGTTACCGCCCGCAACGCGCCGTGGACCGCTTTCTGCGCTGGTCGCGACAGCCGGAAGACGGCCGGACGAAGCAACGACACTATCCGAACATCAACCGGGCCGAGATGTTCGAAAAGGGGTACGTGGCCACCAAGTCGGGCCACAGCCGGGGAAGCACCGTCGACCTGACGCTGTACCACCTGGCCACGGGCGAACTCGCCCCGATGGGCGGCGACCACGACCTGATGGACCAGCTCTCGCATCACGGAGCGAAGGGGATCACCCGAGTCGAAGCGGAGAACCGTCGACGGCTCTGCTCGATCATGGACGCCTGCGGTTTCACATCGTACGACTGCGAGTGGTGGCATTACACGCTGAGAAGCGAACCGTATCCGGACACCTATTTCGACTTCCCCATCACCTAGGCTGGTCGGACACCGGAGACGTCGTGGCCGGGGCCGCGGGCCGCCGGTCGATCGCCTCGATCCAGGCCACCGCGACGGCGGCGACCTGGACCAACTCGGCACGGATGGCGGTCGGATCCTCCTCGGCCAGCGCCTCGTAGACCTCCTCGAGCAGGATCCCGTCCCACGCGGTGTGCGTGTGCGCCGGCGTCCCTTCGGGGCACCGGCCGGCGGTGACCGACCGTCGGGCACGTTCCTCGTTGAGCTCCTTCCAGCGGTCGGCGCGCCCCTCGTACGCGTCGCGCGTGGCGGCGGCGTCGTCACAGGGGGAGAGGGCGGGATGGTTCTGCTCGCCCCATCTCGCTTCCTGGCGCTCGCGGGTGGCGGCGACTTCGGCCAGCACGCGGGCGGTCGTGGACACGTTCCACATGACGGGTACCTCCTGGTCGGGCAGCCGGCGGGGCCGCGCGTCGGCAGCCACCCCGGGAGCGCGGCGCTGACGGCCCCGTACCCCGACGCTCCCGGCCAACGCCCCGCCGGGTGGCCCGCATACGCTGCTCGTATGAGCAGTGACGAGGGTGCCGGTCGCCCGCTGGTCGCGATCCTGAGCGGTGCGGGGATCTCCACCGACTCGGGGATCCCGGACTACCGGGGACCGTCCGGGCTGTGGCGGCGCGATCCCGACGCCGAGAAGCTGGTGACCTACGACTTCTACATGAACGACCCGGACATCCGCCGCCGTTCCTGGCTGATGCGCCGGGACAGCGCAGCGCTCACCGCCCGGCCCAACCGCGCGCACGAGGCGATCGTCGCGCTGGAGCGGGCCGGCGTGCCGGTCCGGGTGATCACCCAGAACGTGGACGGCCTGCACCAGGCGGCCGGGCTGCCGGACCGCAAGGTGCTCGAACTCCACGGCTCGGCGCGCTCGGTGCTCTGCACCCGGTGCGGGGCGCGGAGCGCCACCGAGGAGGCGCTGGCCCGGGTCGCGGCAGGGGAGGACGACCCGGCGTGCCGGGAGTGCGGGGGGATCCTCAAGACGGCCACCGTGATGTTCGGGCAGAGCCTGGACCCGGAGGTGCTGGCCCAGGCCGTGACGATCGCCCGCGCCAGCGACGTGTTCGTGGCGGTCGGCAGCAGCCTCCAGGTGCAACCCGCCGCCTCGCTGGCCGGGATGGCGGCGGAGCACGGCGCCCGGCTGATCATCGTCAACGCCGAGCCGACGCCGTACGACGACGTGGCGAGCGAGGTGATCCGCGAGCCGATCGGGGAGGCACTGCCCGCCCTGCTGGACGGCCTGGCGCGCTGAGGGCTACCGTCGGGGTGTCGCGTTGGGAGCGCTCATCAGGTCGGCGCCGAGCCGCCGCCGGCCTCACACCTCGGTTGGAGGACAGATGAGTTCTTCCCGTGCGCTTCCCGTCGTCGTCGCCCTGCTCCTGGCCGCCGTCGGCGCCCCCGCCGCCACCGCCACCCCGGCCGCCCCGGGGCCGGCGTCCGCCGCCTGCGCCGCCGACGGATTCTGCGAGGACTTCGAGTCCCAGACCGGCGGCCAGCCGTCCGGCCGCTGGGCCGTCACCTTCCCCGACTGCTCGGGCACCGGCACCGCCGCGGTGGACACCGCCGTCGCACACACCGGCGGCCGCTCGGTCCGGGTCAACGGCGGGACCGGCTACTGCAACCACGTCTTCGTCCGCACCAGCCTGGCCGACGTGGCCACCGACGCGGGCCTGTACGTGCGCTTCTGGGTCCGGCACAGCGCCGCGCTGCCCACTCAGCACGTGACGTTTCTCGCCATGGAGGACGCCGCGGACAACGCCCGGGACCTGCGGATGGGTGGCCAGAACGGGGCCCTGCAGTGGAACCGTGAGTCGGACGACGCCACGCTGCCCGAGCAGAGCCCGGCCGGGGTGGCGTTGAGCGCGCCGCTCCCGGTCGGCCGGTGGGCCTGCGTCGAGTACCGGATCGACCCCGGCGCCGGGCTGCTCGACACCTGGCTCGACGGCACCGCCGTCACCGGCCTCACCGTCGACGGCGTCCCGACGCACGACGTCGACGGGCAGTGGCTGAACCGGACCTGGCGCCCCGACCTCGTCGATCTCCGCTTCGGTTGGGAGAGTTACGGCGAGGGCGCGGACTCCCTCTGGTACGACGACATCGCCGTGGGCACCACCCGGGTCGGCTGCTAGGCCGCGGCCCCGGTGGCCGCGGCGTCAGTGGCCGCCGTGGTCACCGTCGCCGCCGTCCTCGTGCTCCGCGGGCGCGCCGTCGCCGGCTCCCGCGGAGGCCGTGAACTCCGCGGTGTGGACCTCGCCCTCGTGCTTGAAGTCCAGGTAGAGCCGGTAGTCGCCGGCGCTCGGCGCGGTGGTGGAGAAGGCGATCTCGGGTCCTGGGGGCGTCGTGCCGTCGCCGGGGGCGCCCTCCGGGTGGACGTGGAGGTAGGCCAGGTCGCCGGCGCGCAGCGCGACCAGGTGGCCGTAGGCGCCGAGGTAGGGCTCCAGGTCGGTGACCGGCGCGCCGTCGCGGCTCACGGAGAGCGTGAGCTCGCTGTCCGCGCCGGCCGTCAGGTCGCCCGCCAGGGTGACGGTGTAGCCGTCGACGGTCGTGGTGCGCGCCGGCTCCGGGAGCTCGTCTGGTGTGTATTCGCCGGTGACCGCCAGGTCGGCGCCCAGGGTGAGCGAGCCGCCCGGGTCCCCGGCCGGGGTGAAGTCGGCGAAGATCCGGTGGTCGCCGGCGCTCTCGAAGGTCAACGGCACGCTCCAGGTGCCGTCGGCGCCGAGCTCCGGGTGCACGTGCTGGAAGCCCGAGAGGTCGCGGCGCACCACGATGAGGTGCAGGTCCTTCTCGTGGCTCGTCTCGTACGCGGTCAGCGGCTGCCCGTCGGGGCCGAGGATCCGGAACCGGAAGTCGGTGGGCTCGCCGGCGCGCGGCCGCTCGGCGAGGGGGACGAGGGTGTAGCCGCGCTCCGATATCTGCAGCCCGCCGGGCTGCTCGGCCGCCGAGTCCTCCCGCGCCGCCTCCGACGCCTCCTCGGTGGCCCCCTCCGCGGTGTCGCCGTGCGGGGTGTCGTCGTGCGCGGTGGTGGGTTCGGTGTCGACCGGGCCGACGGCGTTGCCGATGCCGAAGGCGACGCCGAAGGTCAGCGTGAGGCCGGCTCCGAAGGCGCCGACCTTGGTGATGGTCCTCATCGTGTGCCGTCCTGGTGGTGGTGGGTGGGGGCGCCCGGTGGTCCCGGGCGCCCGTGGTCCGCTGTCGGCCCTTCGGGCTCAGTGGCAGCCGCCGCCGCAGCAACTGGCGGCCGGCGCCTCGCCCTCGGGCCCGGCGACCACCTCGTAGCCGGCCTCCGCCACGGCCGCGGTGACGGCCGCGGCGTCCACCGGGCCGTCGCTGGTGACGGTCACCAGGCCGGTCTCCAGCGCCACCTCGACGCCGGTCACGCCGGGAATCCCGCCGACCTCGGCGCTGACGGAGCCGACGCAGTGTCCGCAGGTCATGCCGCTGACGGTGTAGGTGGACAGGGTCTGTGCGGTGGGTGCGGTCATGGGGGTGCCTCCTTGGGGTCCGCGTCCGGTGGACGTCTCGACAACGTACAGTAGATACCCCCTAGGGGTATCGAGTCAAGCTGATCGCGCATCGCGCATCGCGCGCCGCGCGTCCGTGGTTCGGGGGAGTGGGACGACACGACGAGCGCCCCGCCGACGGCTCCTGGCCGTCGGCGGGGCGCTCGCGCCGGAGGACGCGCCGTCAGGAAGGGGGCGTCAGCGTGCCGGCACGCCCCGGAGCGCGTCCGCCCAGGCGGAGAGCAGGCGGGCCGTCGAGCCGCCGACCGGGCCGACCGCGTCGGCCAGCGTGGCGGGGTCGGGGAGGTGCGCCGAGGCGACCGCCGCCGGCGCGGCGTCCGGCGTGTCGACGGTGCTCGAACAGACCGACAACAGGTAGTCGGGCACGCTCAGTTCGGGATCGACACAGCCCACCAGGGGCGTGCCGACGGCGGCGACGAGCGGGAAGACCGTGCCGGGGATGCCGATCGCCGCCTCGGCGCGGGCCGAGGCGACTACCGAGGGGTCGGAGCTGATCTCGTACCGCTCCCAGAGCGAACGGTCCTCGCGCGGGTGCAGCCCGACAAGGATCCGCCGGCCCGCGGCGGC
Source organism: Streptomyces sp. NPDC127098 (assembly GCF_042722465.1). Taxonomy (NCBI): domain Bacteria; kingdom Bacillati; phylum Actinomycetota; class Actinomycetes; order Kitasatosporales; family Streptomycetaceae; genus Streptomyces; species Streptomyces sp. NPDC127098. Next base: position 251,454 of record NZ_JBHXFJ010000001.1, on the reverse strand, counting down.
CAGCCGCTCCGCGCTCGCCAGCAGCAGTTCCGTGCCGGGCGCGGCCTCGCCCGTGGCGTCCGGGTGGGTCACGCTGGTGAGAACGAGCACGAGGCCGGCCTCCGGGCGGCGCGCCGGCAGGTCGTCGGTCTGCGGGGAGCCGACCACCCGCACCGGCCTGCGGGTGCCCAGGTAGCTCGCGAACGCCCGGCCCTCGGCGGCCGAGGACGCGGTGACCAGCCGGAGGCGCGGGCGCAGTTCGCGGGCCCGCGGCGCCTCGACCGGCCGCTGGTAGGCCAACGCGGAGGCGGCGAGCGGCAGGTGCCGGAACCGGGCCGCGCACTCCGCCGGCCAGTCGCCGGCCCCGGTGACCACCAGCAGGTCGGCGCGCGGCGCGTCCGACGGCGTGGCCACCGGCACCGGATCGCCCGGGGTGATCCCGGTGCGGTCGGGCACCAGTTGGGTCAGCCGCCAGCCGCGGCGGGCGGCCTCGGCGAGCAGCGGCTTCACGTGGTACGTGCCCCAGGGTTCGTTCGTCGCGACGAGCACCCGCGGCCGGCGGCGGGTGGCCGGCTCGGCGAGCGCCGTTCCCGGGACGGCGATCCCCGCCGTCGCGCCCAGCAGTCCGCCCAGCACGGCACGGCGTGAGACTTCACGATGGATCATGTGCCGCACGCTATGGAACGAATTCGACCCTGATGTGAACGGTTCTCGAACGGTCCGGGGCGCCCCCCAGGCGGGCCCCGGACCGCTCGACGGTGCTGACGGCCGGCCCCCCCGTCTTCCCGTCCGGCCGTCCGCGGTGTGCCGGTGCCCGGCCGCGCCCCCCCTCGTGCGCGTCTCCCCGTGCCGGGCCCCGACCGTCTGCACGGCCCGTTGGCCGTCTTCCGGTGCTACGAGCGTGCGGCGCGCGGCCCGGCCCGTGCAAGCGATCGGGCGTCCGGGACAGTCCGGCTGATGTCCGGGCAGGTCACCGTGGTGTCCGGCGGCGGGCGTGGGACGAACCGGCGGATGGCGAGATCCTGGATTGATCTCCGGCCCGCCCACCGTGAGGATGAGCGCATGTCAGATCAAGCGGGGCCGGAGTCCGCGCGGGACCCGGCCGAGTTCGTCGCACGCATGCGCGAGCTCAAGCGCCGGTCCGGGCTCTCCTACCGGCAGTTGGAGGAACGCGCCGCCGCCCGTGGCGAGGTGCTGGCCCGCAGCACCATCGCCGACGGCCTACGGAAGGACACGCTGCCGCGCCCCGACGTGCTCGGGGCCTTCGTCCGCGCCTGCGGCGCCGGTCCGGCCGAGACCGTGGCCTGGCTGGAGGCCCGCGACCGGCTCGCCGCCGAGCCCGTCGTCACCCGGCCCGCGCCCGGATCCGAGCACGAGACCGAGCCGGCCGCCACGCCGGACCCCGGGACACCACGGCAGCCGTGGTGGCGCGCCACACCCCGCCGGCCGGCCCTCCTCGTCGCGGTGCTCGCCCTGCTGCTCGGCGCCGGCGCCTGGGTCCTCTGGCCCGGCGAGGAGTCCGCCGAGGTCCCCGGCACCGCCTTCGACATCGGCTGGTACGAGATCAGACCTGCCAGGACCCCCCAGCTGTGCGTGACCGACGGGCGCGAGCGGACCGGCCGCTACGCGAGTGCCGTGGCCGTGCAACTGCCCTGCGCCGAGATCGAGGTGCCGCGCGTCGCACTCCGCTCGGCCGAAGAGGACGGCTCGACCTACATCGAGTGGCACCACCCCGAGGAGGGTCGCGGCTGCCTGACCGTGCTGCGCACCGGCTCCGGCACCGGTCTGCTGGAGCCGCGCAACGACTGCGCGGGGGTGGACATACCCGGGCAGTTCTTCCGCTTCGAGCCGGTCCCCGACGCCCCCGACACCTACCGCGTCCACACCGACGGCTCCGAGGAGTGCCTCGGCATCCTGGACGACGAGGAGGTGGCGGGCGCCGAGGTCGTGGAGACACCGTGCGCCGATGAGCCGGCCCAGCAGTTCGTGGTGGTCGCCACCGGCGAGACCGACACCGTGCCCGACAGGTGACGGACCGGCCGGCCTACTCAGGCGAACGCCGGGATGACGTGCTCGCCGTACGCGTCGACCACCGACGTCCGCGCGTCGTGCATCGCGTACAGCGCGAACTGGTCGGCGCCGGCCTCCCGCAGCCGCCGCAGCTTGGCCACGTGCGCCTCGGCCGGCCCGACCAGGCAGAACCGGTCCACGATCTCGTCCGGCACGAAAGCGGCGTCCGGGTTGCCGGCCCGGCCGCGGTGCGCGTAGTCGTAGCCCCGCCGGCCCGCCACATAGGCGGTCAACTCGGCGGGCACGGACGCCGGATCCGTGCCGTAGCGGGCCACCAGGTCGGCCACGTGGTTGCCCACCATGCCGCCGAACCAGCGGCACTCCTCCCTGGCATGGGCCAACGCGGCGGGCGAGTCGTCCGCCGTCACATACGCCGGGGCCGCGACGCACACGGTGATCGCGGCCGGGTCGCGCCCCGCCGCGGCCGCGGCCGCCCGGACGGCGCGCACCATCCAGGCCGTCAGGTCCACGTCGGCCAGTTGCAGGATGAAGCCGTCGGCCCGCTGCCCGGCGAGCGCCAGCGCCCGCGGTCCGTAGGCGGCCATCCACACCGGCAGCCGCCCGCCGCGCACCCACGCCAGGCGCAGCGGCACGCCGTCCACCACGGCCTCCCTGCCCTCCGCCAGGTCGCGGATGGCGTCGATCGCCTCCCCGAGCCTGGCCAGGGTGTCGGGCCTGCGGCCGGCCACCCGCTGCGCCGAGTCCCCGCGGCCGATCCCGCAGACGGTGCGGTCGCCGAACATCTCGTTGAGCGTGGCGAAGGTCGACGCCGTGACCTCCCAGGCGCGGGTGGTCGGGTTGGTCACCATCGGGTCGACCACCAGCCGCTCCGTCCTGGCGAGGATCTGGCTGTGGATGACGAACGGCTCCTGCCACAGCACGGCCGAGTCGAACGTCCACCCGTACCGGAAGCCGGCCCGCTCGGCCCGGCACATCAGCGCCACCACGTCGGCGGCCGGCGGATCGGTCTGCAGGACGAGCCCGAACTCCATCCGCACCCTCCTCAGTTCACGTACTGACAGGTGGGCGCGCGGCAGGAAGACGCCATGGCCTGCCCGGCCGGTGAACCGGCGGCCGTCGATGACGAACCTGCCGCGCGACAGGACCGTCTCGACCCGACCGGTGACCCGCAGGCCCTCGTAGGCGGAGTAGTCCACGTTCATGTGGTGGGTGGCGGCGGAGATCGTCTGCTCCGCCGTCGGGTCGTACACCACGACGTCGGCGTCCGAGCCGGGGGCGATCGTGCCCTTGCGCCCGTAGAGCCCGAACATCCTGGCCGGCGCCGCGCAGGCCAGCTCGGCCACCGCCTCCCGCGCCGACACGTGCACCACGTACAGCGGCGCGTCCCCGGCCACCCGCGCCAACTGGATCGCCCGGTGCGTCGCCTCCGACTCCGACAGGGCCCGCCGCACCTCCCCGTGGTACCGCGGCTCCGTCCGCCCGGCCGCCAGCGCCTGCTCCACCAGCACGTCGATCGCGATCCCGTTCTCGGCGTGCATCATGACCAACCCGCCGTTTCCGGCCGCGCGGTGGGCCGCAGGATCCGCCCGTCGTCGCTGTGAAAGACCCCGTGATAGGCCATGAACAGCTTGAACGAGGTGACGCCCTCGTCGACCAGCCGGTCCATCTCCCGGAGCGAGCTCTCGGTCACGTCCGACACGATCACGTGGAACGCGTAGTCCACCGCGCACCCGCCCGCCGCCCGGCCCAACCAGCGGTCGAGCCCCTCCCGCAGCATGCTGACGGACGCCGACCTCGCCTGCGGGTCCCCGTCATTCGCGCCAGGGTCTGTCAAACTCGTTTGACAGTCCCTCCGCGTCCGGTTGCGGTGCGTGGTGTGGCAGCCGTTCCCTGGGACGGCCGAGGGGTTGGAACAGGACGCCCGAGTTTGCCGAGCAGTGGGTCGCGGAGATGTGGCGGCTGGTACCCGTCGACGGTGACGACCTGCACGAGTCGTTGTTCGTGACGGCCGTGGCCCCGGGCATCATCGGGGTGAATCACGGGGATCTCCTTCCAAGGCAGAGCGCGGAGCTGACGGGCCTGGCCGCGCTGGTTGTTCTTGATGGCCAGCAGGTAGTGGGCGCCACGTTCGTGCAGGTAGGTGGCGTGACCGTGCTCGGCGTACAGGGCATCGGCGGTAACGACCACCCCTGCGAGGTTCGCGTCGTCGATCTGATCGAGGAGAGGTGCGAACTCGGGCATTTCGTTGGTCTTCGCGCCGATCTCGCGGGAGGCGAGAGTGACACCGTCGCCGTGTCGGACGGCGGACAAGACGAAGACCAGGCTGCCGTCCGGGTGCCTCGCTCCGCGGAGACACTTGCCGTCCACCGCGATCGCCCGCCGCCGCAGCCGTACCGGCTCGGCGCGGCCGCCCGGGTGGCCCGGCGCTGTTCACGTTGGGTGCCACCGTCGGGCGTCACCGGCTCCAGGCGGCGGGACGATGCGGACAGCGGTGGCCGAAGGTAGTCGTAACAGGCCGCGCCGATCTCGCCGGGATCGAGCCGCCCCAGGACGCTGCGCAGGGTCTTCTCGCTCGGCACCCGGTAGCGGCCGAGGAGTGGGTGGTAAGGCAGGCCGAAGGCGGCCAGTTCCTGCGGCGTCGCACGCCGGCAACACTCCGCCGCCGCGGTGATCGAGTCATGGCCGGACGAGGTCATCGCGCAGACCACCCGGGCCAGCAGCGAGGAGAGCCGGTACCGCACTCCGCAAGCCCCTCTCGGACCGGTGACCGACTCGAACTCGTTCACCAAGCAGCGGACTTGCTCCTTGGGGCACTCTCGCCGAGGGCTTCCAGGCGAGGCGCATGGGGCACGGGGGCAGCGACAGGGAATGATGGAGGAACGAACACGGCACCTTCGTGGACCTTGCGGCGTAGAGAACTACATGATCCATAGGTGCCGTGTTCACCTGCTTCCGGGGCCCACCATCGGGATCAACACCCCAGGCCGGGATGATCCAGGCACTCACGGGGCCCTGGCCAGGGGCCGTCGGTGAGGTCGTCGCGGTGGACGATCGCGATACGGCCCTCGCCCGGATCGCCGGCAGCGCCGCTGTGTCGAACGCGGACACCTGCTCGCCGCCGCACCAGCCCAACGACGACGCCACGCAGTCATCCGAGGCCGTCGGGCCCACCCTGTTGCCCAACATCCCCGTTTCCTTCGTGGTTCCCGGCGTTATACCCCACGAGACGAGGTGGCCCGATCCCCTGTGACATGGGTGCGCGTGACCTACGTATCCCCGCCGACATCGGGGGCGGGGAGCCATAGGATCAGGCAGGCGGTTGAACTGTGTGCGGCGTGGGGGGAGTTCGGGGTGCTTGGTAGGACGCCGGGGTGGGCGGCGGTCGTGGCGGCGTCGCTGGTGGCGCTTGTGGCGGGCGGCTGCCGGGGCGATGCCGACCCTACCGCCGCCGAGACCGGCGCCCCGCCGGCCGTCGTGGAGCTGCAGGAACGATGGTGGGCGTGGGCCGCGTCCTCGCCCACCGAGCGGAATCCCGTCGCGGACACGGACGGGCGGTGGTGCGACGTCAACCAGCCATCGGACGTGTGGTTCCTGGCCGGCACCTTCGGCGATCGGGTGGAGCGGAACTGCACCGTCCCGGCGGGTCGGCCGCTCGCGTTCCCGCTGGTGAACATCGTCGGCGCGGAGCCCGACTGTGCGGCCTTCATGACGGACGCCGAGGGCTCGGCTGTCTGGGACGGCACGGAGAGCGAGGCCATCCGACTGTCGGGCGAGCGCGTCGAGTTCGAGGGCGCCCCGGGGAATCCCCTCACCGCCTCCGACGGTCCGCGGAGCGCGGTGAGTTGTGGGCTGTGGGTCCAGCTGCCGCCTCCGGATCCTGGCCGGCATACCCTGCGAATCCGCGGTTGGGCCGGCGGTTTCAGCACGGCCGTCGACTACACCCTGACCGTTACCGAGGCGTCGTCGACCGCCTCGTGAGCCGCCTGGCGCCCGCCGCGACGGGTCCAGGGAATGACGCGCGGATCAAACTGGTCGTCGGCAGCCTGGTTTGCGCGGTCGTCCCGAGCCGGCTTGGCCGACGACTACTCGTCCCGCACCGCTCCAGGAAGCTGAGCCCATACTTTCAATAGACCACAGTGCCCTCCGCGCGAGCGGAGGTGGTCCGCTCCTGGAGGCCGCCGGCAACGACGTCGGCGAGTGCTCTCCGCGTGAGCAGAGGTGAATCGTGGACCTACGCCACCTCGTAGGACGGCGGGCTGTCTCTCTGCGCGAGCGGAAGTGGGCAGTCGGCTCTGCGTTCCTCTGGAGGGACGCATTCGGAGGTCGTCCCCCAGGTGTTCCCCAAGGAGCACGGCTTGACCGTTCGGGTTGGAAAGGTGCAGGTCAGCGGTGGTGTGACCCGGTGAGACTGAGCCCACTGTAAATCTGCCGGCTCGGCCTACCCAGGTTCGAACCCTGACGCCGCCACCCTGTGATTGAGGCCCTGACCGCGAAAACACGGTCAGGGGCCCTTTCGCTTTTCGAACGTGGCGCGAGGCGTTATGCCCTCTATGTCTGCCTTGTCTCACCGGATCTCGCTTCCTGACCAGCGCGTGTGGGACATTTGGGGCCAGCGGACCCCTCCGAGGAGCGGTTGTCCTGCGGGCCGCTATCGCGGCGTTGGAGCCGATCAGTGTGCTGTCGGCTACCAAGCCGTGTGCTGGCATGCCGGAGCGTTCGGTCGGCTGTGAGGTGCGGTGCTCGTGTCATGCCAACGACGGGGACCCTGCGACCCGGGGGCGCTGTCGTCGAGAATGAGCGGCATGACACGTCTCCGGGCTCCGTTTGGCAGGTGGGATCCGGCCTCTCTGGGCGAGGTTGTCGCGAGGTTCTCCGGCTTGGATTCTTGCTGGTGGGTGGCCGGGGGCTTTGCGATCGAGCTCGCGGTGGGCCGCCGATTCCGGAGCCATGGGGACATAGATGTCCTGCTGCTGCGGCGTGACCAGCTCATAGCCCAGCGGGCTCTGTCGGGCTGGGAATGGTGGGCGGCCGATCCACCGGGAAGCTTGCGTCCGTGGGCGTCGGACGAGGTCCTGTCGCCGGAAGTTCATGACATCTGGTGCCGACCCGAGCCCGACGATCCCTGGCGCGTTCAGATAATGATCGACGAGTCCCTCGGCATGGAATGGGTGTCACGGCGTGACCCCCGGGTGCGTAGGCCGATCAGCACGCTGGGGATGGCCTCGGCTGATGGCGTTCCTTTTCTCGCCCCGGACGTGCAGCTCTACTACAAGGCCAAGGGGCCTCGGCCCAAGGACGAAGAGGACTTCGACGCCGCGCTGCCCGTGCTCACCGATCGGCAACGATGTTGGCTCGTCGATGCGATCTCCAAGACGTACGGACCTCACCCTTGGATCAAGCGCCTGCAGGCATGACCTCAAGGTCGGCCGGTGTCCCACCGGAGCCGTGGAGATCGCCGGTTGTGGTCGCCGGGTGCGTAGTTCTTCGTGCGGCCCTTGACCCTCACGTGACGTCAGGCTGCAGAGTCGGTGCCGTGCAAGATTACTGGACCGTGGGACGCGTGGCCGAGTTGGCCGGCGTGAGTGTTCGCACGCTGCATCACTATGACGAGACCGGGCTCGTTCGGCCGTCGGCGCGGACCCCGGCCGGGTACCGGGCCTATTCGGCGGGCGACGTGGAGCGGCTGCGGGAGGTGCTGGCCTATCGGCGGTTGGGCTTCGGGTTGCGGGAGGTTGCGGAACTGGTCGGCGACCCGTCTACCGACGTCGTCGCGCACCTGCGCCGACTGCGCGGCCTGCTGCTGGAGCGGCGTGATCGCGTTGACGCCATGGTGGCGGCCATCGACAGGGAACTCGAGGCACGGGCGGAGGGGCTGATGGTGACGCCGGAGGAGCAGCTGGAGATGCTGGGTGCACGGCTGTACGACGCGATCGGCGGCGCTTACACCGCGACACGGCGTACCGAGCCGCGGATCGCCGCACGGATCTGGGACGCGCTCGGGGACGCGCGGACGGTGCTGAACGTCGGGGCCGGCACCGGTTCCTACGAGCCTGCTGATCGCGACGTGACCGCGGTGGAGCCGTCGGCGGTCATGCGGGGGCAGCGGCCAGTTGGCTCGGCGCCGTGCGTGGCCGCCGCCGCGGAGAGCCTGCCGTTCGAGGATCACTCCTTCGACGTCGCGATGGCCGTCTCCACCGTTCACCACTGGGGGGACCCGATAGCGGGGCTGCGCGAGATGCGGCGCGTGGCCCGCCGCGTGGTGGTGCTCACGTTCGACACCGACGAACCCGGATGGCAGGACCGGTTCTGGCTTACCCGCGACTACCTGCCCGAGTTCGCCGCCGTCCTCGCGGAGTTTCCCTCGCTTGCGGGGATGGCCGACGCGATCGGCGCACGCGCTGAGTCGGTGCCCATCCCGTGGGACTGCGCTGACGGCCTGTTCGAGGCGTACTGGCGCCGACCGGGGGCGTATCTGGAGGATCACGTGCGCCGTGCGATGTCGGTGTGGACGAGGGTCGGGCGGGAGGCCGAGCAGCGGGCGGTGCGAAGCCTCAGCGACGACCTCCATTCCGGCCGGTGGGCCGAGCGCAACAGCGACCTCGCCGACCTCGACGCGGCAGATCTCGGCCTCCGCCTGCTCGTAGCTTGAATTAACTCCGGTCGCGGTCCTCTACCCGGCGCCCTTCGGGTCCACGGTGACGCGTTACTCCTGGTGGCCGGGACCGCTTGCTCAGCAGACAGGTACTCAGCAGGCATGCGGAGGGCCGTAGAGCCCGTTGACCAGTCAAGACGGGTGCGTCACCGAACCGGAACCAAGATCGTCCCGCTACCGCTGATTATCGTTCCGATACTCCCCAGGGGCCGGGGAGTAGCCGATCGGCGTCCGACAGTGTCGCTCCCGGTGGAGTCGGGCGGAGATCTTCGCGTTGGCGGCGTCGTCGCTGTCGTCGATGAATTTGGCGTAGACGCGGAAGAGTCGGCCGTCGGCCGTGGTTCCGTAGGCGTCGAGGTCCCAGCGTAGGGAGGGCGACCAGCTCGGGTGTTCTGGGCGCAGGTGGCCCGGACCAAGGACGAGATGCCGCCCCGCGGCCGTCGCGGCCAGCGCAAGTGAGTGAGCATCGCGCGCTCCAGGTATGTCCTGCACCTGAACTCCCCGCCCGCGCACTCCCTGACGCAACGTCACGAGGTCACAAACAAGTGGATCAGAGCCGTCCCAAGAGACCGTTGACAACGCGTCGGGCGCCGGCGCCTGGTCAGGTCGCGAGCCCGAGCGCCACCTGACCAGGCCGCCGCCGAAACGCGATCGCTTCGACGACGTAACGCAGGCGCTCTTGCCCGCGTAGGTGAGGACTCCTACGGTGTCTCATCTACGCCAGTAGACATCTCATGGGGGTACGCATGGCCAATACCGTGCGAGCCGCGCTGGTTCAGGCAACCTGGACCGGCGACACCGCGTCAATGGTCGACAAACACGAGAAGCACGCGCGTGAAGCCTCCCGCAGGGGTGCCCAGATCCTGGGCTTCCAGGAGGTCTTCAACGCCCCCTATTTCTGCCAGGTGCAGGAGTCCGAGCACTATTCCTGGGCCGAGCCGGTGCCCGGCGGTCCCACCATCCGGCGCATGTGCGCGCTGGCGAAGGAGATCGGCCTTGTGCTGGTGGTGCCGGTGTTCGAGGTGGAGGACTCCGGCCACTACTACAACACCGCGGCCGTCATCGACGCGGACGGCAGCTACCTGGGCAAGTACCGCAAGCACCACATCCCGCAGGTCAAGGGCTTCTGGGAGAAGTACTACTTCCGGCCCGGGAACCTGGGCTGGCCGGTGTTCGACACGGCGGCCGGCAGGATCGGCGTCTATATCTGCTATGACCGGCACTTCCCCGAGGGCTGGCGCGCGCTGGGCCTGGCCGGTGCGCAGCTCGTCTACAACCCGTCAGCCACCTCCCGCGGGTTGTCCGCCCACCTGTGGAAGCTGGAGCAACCGGCCGCCGCCGTCGCCAACGAGTACTTCATCGCCGCCATCAATCGCGTCGGCACCGAGCCGTACGGCGACAACGACTTCTACGGCACCAGCTACTTCGTCGATCCGCGCGGCCAGTTCGTCGGCGCGGTCGCCAGCGACACGGACGAGGAACTCGTCGTGCGGGACCTCGACTTCGGGATGGTCGACGAGGTGCGGCAGCAGTGGGCGTTCTACCGGGACCGGCGGCCCGACGCCTACCAAGGGCTGGTCACGCCGTGACATCGCACGACGAGCTCCTGTCGCGGCACCGGGCGGTGCTGCCCGACTGGCTCGCCCTGTACTACGAGCGGCCGATCGAGATCACCCACGGCGAGGGCCGCCACGTCTGGGACGCCGAGGGCAACCGCTACCTCGACTTCTTCGGCGGCATCCTCACCACCATGACCGCCCACGCCCTGCCCGAGGTGGCCGAGGCGGTCGTCGAGCAGGCCCGCCGGGTCCTGCACACCTCCACGCTCTACCTCAACCGGCCGATGGTGGAGCTGGCCGAGAAGGTGGCCGGCCTGTCCGGCATTCCCGACGCCCGGGTCTTCTTCACCACCTCCGGCACCGAGGCCAACGACACCGCGCTGCTGCTGGCGAGCGCGTACCGTCGCTCCAACCAGGTGCTCGCCATGCGCAACAGCTACCACGGCCGCTCCTTCTCCGCCGTCGGCATCACCGGCAACGCCGCCTGGTCGCCCACCAGTTACTCCCCCCTCCAGACCCTGTACGTGCACGGCAGCGTCCGTTCCCGCGGCCCGTTCGCCGGCCTGACCGACGGCGAGTTCATCGACGCCTGCGTCGCCGACCTGCGCGATCTGCTCGACCAGACGGGCGGCGGCGTCGCCGCGCTGATCGCCGAGCCCATCCAGGGCGTGGGCGGGTTCACCTCCGGGCCTGACGGCCTGTTCGCCGCGTTCCGCGAGGTGCTGAACGAGCGGGGCATCCTGTGGATCAGCGACGAGGTGCAAACCGGATGGGGCCGCACCGGCGAGCACTTCTGGGGCTGGCAGGCGCACGGCGCCGCCGGGCCGCCGGACATGCTGACGTTCGCCAAGGGCATCGGCAACGGCATGTCCATCGGCGGGGTGGTGGCCCGCGCGGAGGTCATGAACTGCCTGGACGCCAACTCGATCTCCACCTTCGGCGGCAGCCCTGTCACCATGGCCGCCGGCCAGGCGAACCTCGGCTATCTCCTGGAACACGATCTGCAGGGCAACGCCCGCCGCGTGGGCGCGCTGCTCATGGAGCGGCTGCGGGAGGCCGCGGCCGGTCAGGACATCGTGCGGGAGGTGCGCGGACGCGGGCTGATGATCGGCGTCGAGCTGGTCGCGCCGGGCACGGACGAGCCGAGCCCCGCGCTGGCGTCCGCCGTGGTGGAGGCCGCCCGCGAGGGCGGACTGCTGATCGGCAAGGGCGGCGGCCCCGGCGGCAGCGTGCTGCGGGTCGCACCGCCGTTGTCCCTCACCGAGGCGGAGGCCACGGAGGGCGCGGCGATTCTGGAGCGGGCACTGGCAGTGGCGAGTGCGCTGAAGGCAGCGACGGGAGGCGTGGCGTGAGCCGGACGGTGATACGCGGTGGGCTGGTGATCACCGCGGCCGACGAGGTCGAGGCGGACGTGCTGATCGAGGGCGAGAAGGTCGTCGCGCTCCTGGCGCCCGGCAGCGACGCCGCCGAGGCGTGTCAGGCCGGCGCCGACCGGATCATCGACGCCGCCGGGAAGTACGTCATCCCGGGCGGCGTCGACGCCCACACGCACATGGAGCTGCCCTTCGGCGGCACCTTCGCCTCGGACACGTTCGAGACCGGCACGATCGCCGCCGCGTGGGGCGGCACGACCACGATCGTCGACTTCGCCGTGCAGAGCAGGGGGGCCACGCTGCGCGAAGGTCTTGACGCCTGGCTCGCGAAGGCCGAGGGGAACTGCGCCGTCGACTACGGCTTCCACATGATCCTCTCGGAGGTCACCGACGGGTCCCTGAAGGAGATGAATCTCCTCGTCGACGAGGGCGTCACGTCGTTCAAGCTGTTCATGGCCTACCCGGGCGTCTTCTACAGCGACGACGGCCAGATCCTGCGTGCCATGCAGCAGGCCGCCGGCAACGGCGGAACGATCATGATGCACGCCGAGAACGGCATCGCCATCGACGTGCTGGTCGAGCAGGCGCTGGCAGCCGGCCGCACCGACCCGCGCTACCACGGCGAGGTCCGCCACGTCCTGCTGGAGGCCGAGGCCACCCACCGCGCCGTCCAGCTCGCGCGCGTCGCCGGGTCCCCTCCGCTGTACGTGGTGCACGTCTCGGCCGGCGAGGCCGTCGCCGAGCTGGCGCGGGCCCGCGACGCCGGACTGCCCGTCTTCGGCGAGACGTGCCCCCAGTACCTCTTCCTGTCCACCGACAACCTCGCCGAGCCCGGCTTCGAGGGCGCCAAGTACGTGTGCAGCACGCCGCTGCGCCCCCGCGAACAGCAGGCGGCACTGTGGCGGGGGCTGCGCACCGACGACCTGCAGGTGGTCTCCACCGACCACTGCCCGTTCTGCTTCGCCGGCCAGAAGGAACTGGGTCGCGGCGACTTCTCGAAGATCCCCAACGGCCTACCGGGCGTGGAGAACCGGATGGACCTGCTCCACCAGGCCGTCGTCGACGGCCACATCCCGCGCCGCCGCTGGATCGACATCGCCTGCGCCGCGCCCGCCCGGATGTTCGGCCTCTACGGCCGCAAGGGCACCATCGCGCCGGGCGCGGACGCCGATGTCGTCGTGTACGACCCGGCCGCCCGGCAGACGCTCTCCGCCGACACACACCACATGAACGTCGACTACTCCGCCTACGAGGGCCGGGAGATCACCGGGCGGGTGGAGACCGTGCTCTCCCGTGGCCAGGTCATCCTCGACCAGCGGCGGTTCACCGGCCGCCCGGGACACGGCCGTTTCCTGCCGCGCGGCACCTGCCAGTACCTGAGCTGAAACGCCGAGTCGAAAGGGAGGTGCTGTGGCCATGGACTTCGGACTCGTCCTGCAGGCCGACCCGCCGGCCGCGGACGTCATCGCGCTGATGCGCCGCGCCGAGGAGGCCCGCTTCACCCACGGCTGGACGTTCGACTCGGCCGTGCTCTGGCAGGAGCCCTTCGTCATCTACAGCCAGATCCTGGCCCGTACCAAGCGCCTGATCGTCGGCCCGATGGTGACCAACCCCGGCACCCGCGCCCTGGAGGTCACCGCCTCGACGTTCGCCACGCTCAACGAGATGTATGGCAACCGCACGGTCTGCGGCATCGGCCGCGGCGACTCCGCGATGCGGGTCGCCGGCCGGCCACCAGCCTCACTGGCCCGGCTCGGCCAGGCCATGGACGTCATCCGCGACCTGGCCGAGGGCCGGGAGGCGTCGGTGAACGGCACCCCCGTGCGTCTGCCGTGGGTGCCCGAGGGGGCCAGCCTCCCGATGTGGATGGCCGCGTACGGGCCAAGGGCCCTGGCGCTGGCCGGACAGCGGGCCGACGGCTTCATCCTGCAGCTCGCGGACGTCTTCCTCACCGAGTGGATGGTCAAGACGGTGCGGGCAGCGGCGGCCGAGGCCGGCCGTGACCCGGCGGCGGTGACGATCTGTGTGGCGGCCCCGGCGTACGTCACCGCGGACGCCTCGCCGGCCGCGCTCGCCCACGCCCGCGAGCAGTGCCGCTGGTTCGGCGGCATGGTCGGCAACCACGTCGCCGAGCTGGTCGCCCGTTACGGCGAGGGCTCGGGCCGGGTGCCCGACGAGCTGACCGCGTACATCAAGAAACGGCAGGGCTACGACTACACGCATCATGGCCGCGCCGGGAATCCCGACACGGCGTTCGTGCCCGACGAGATCGTGGACCGCTTCTGCGTGATCGGCCCGGTGGAGGCACACCTGGACAAGCTCAGGCAGCTGAGGGCCCTGGGCGTGGACCAGTTCGCGATCTACGACATGCACGACGCCAGGGAAACCGTCATCGACGCCTACGGCGAGCACATCATTCCCGTCCTGGGCTGACCGCCAGCCCGCCCCGATCTCACCCGCACGGCCGTTCGCCATCCCCAAAGTCCCCCGCACCACCCAGCGAAGGGCCCCCTCATGACCGACACCGTCCCCGCTGCCGCTCTGCCAGAACCCGAACCCGCGTCTCCACCCGCCGCCGGTGACCGGTTCGCCAACGCGGACCTGCGGCCCGTCCCGGCCACCGAACGCACCTGGACGACGTACAACTTCGCCGCCCTGTGGGTCGGCATGGCCGTCAACGTCCCCACCTGGACGCTGGCGTCCGGCCTGATCGGCGTCGGCATGGACTGGACACAGGCGGTGCTGACCATCGCCCTGGCCAACGTCATCGTGCTCGTCCCCATGGTGCTGACCGGCCACGTCGGCCCCAAGTACGGCATTCCCTTCCCCGTCCTGGCCCGGGCCTCCTTCGGGGTACGCGGAGCCAACCTGCCGGCCCTGATACGCGGCGTGGTGGCATGCGCCTGGTTCGGCATCCAGACCTGGGTGGGGGGCCAGAGCATCTACTTTCTGACCGGACGGCTGTTCGGCGCGGACAGCTGGTGGGCCGACGCCGGCGAGATAGCGGGCCGTCCCTGGACGCTGTGGCTGTGCTTCGTGGCGTTCTGGGTTCTGGAGATCGCCATCATCCTGCGCGGCATGGACACGCTGCGCCGCTTCGAGAACTGGGCCGCGCCGGTGATGCTGGTGGGGGCCGTGCTGCTGCTGATCTGGATCGCGAACGAGGCGGGCGGTTTCGGCCCGCTGCTCGACCAGCCCTCGCAGCTCGGCTGGGGGGCCGACTTCTGGGATGTCTTCTTCCCGTCCCTGATGGGGATGATCGGCTTCTGGTCCACGCTGTCGCTGAACATCCCCGACTTCACGCGCTTCGGCACCGGGCAACGTGCCCAGGTGTGGGGCCAGTCGCTCGGGCTGCCCACCACGATGGCCGCGTTCGCCCTGCTGTCGGTGCTGGTCACCTCGGGCTCGCAGGCGGTCTACGGCGAGCCGATCTGGGACCCCGCGGAGCTGGCGGCCCGCATGGACAGCGAACTGGCGGTGGTCTTCGCCCTCTTCGTCCTCCTGCTCGCCACCCTCACCACCAACATCGCGGCCAACCTGGTCAGTCCGGCCTACGATGCCTCCCATCTCGCACCGCGGCACATCACCTTCCGTACCGGCGCGCTGATCGCGTGCGCGGTCGGGGTGCTGATGGCGCCGTGGAAGCTGTACGAGGACCCGGACATCTACATCTTCACGTGGTTGGGCACGGTCGGCGGCCTGCTCGGCACGGTCTCGGGCATCTTCATCGCCGACTACTGGCTGCTGCGCCGCACCCGTCTCGACGTCGAGGACCTCTACCGGGCGGAAGGCCGCTACTGGTACGACCGCGGCTGGAACTGGCGAGCGCTGGCCGCCTTCGCCGCCGGTGGCCTGCTGGCGGTGGGCGGCTCGTACTCCGGCCCGTACCCGGAGAACGGCCTGATCCCGTTCCTGCAGCCACTCGCCGACTACGGCTGGGCGGTGGGGCTCGCCACCTCGCTGGCCGTGTATCTGGCGCTGATGCGCTTCGCCCCGCCGCGCGGCCAGGTCCTGGACGGAGGGGTACCGACGTCGTCGAGAGGGTGACCGACGTCCAGGGAGAGAGGCTCGCCGTCCAGGCCGGTGAGGATGAGGGCCCGCGGCACGTGCCGGAGCCTGCGGACCCGGGCGGCGCCTCGTCCGTGTGGTCCGTGGCGTCGTCGGACGGTGCCGGGAGCACGTAGAACCTCTCTCGGGCCACGCGTTGATTCCTGAGCAAGGTTGACCACGCATCCGGATCACGGGTCTCATTCCGCACGAACCGTTCCATTTCGGCGACGGTCCTCGCCCACACATGTGCCATGTCCACAACCGCGGGGGCTGCCAGCAGCAGCGGGGTGCGTTCGCCGTGGATGGAGGTCCCGACGGCCTCCTGGTCGGGGCGAGGCCAGCGTGGGAGGCGAGCTGGGCGGCGGTGGGGAGGCTGGTCACCGTCGCCGACGGTGACCAGCAGGACGCAGCGGTCCTGACGCCGACGCCGGCTGCAACCGGCAGCTCAAACAGGCGATGTTCCTTTCCATCTTCGCCTGTATGAACACCAATCCGGCCTCCGGCGCCTACAGGGGGAGGGAGGACGCACGAACTCCGGCTCCCTCAGAGTTTGCCTTCCATGAGAACCGTGCGATGCCCCCCGAGCGCGCGGGAGAGACCTTCGATGAACCCGGGGCTGAAGTCGGGCCAGTCCCAGAACTCGAAACCGAGATATCCGAAGGCGAAGTAGTCATCCGACCAGGTCCACGCAGTCAGGTCACCAGGGCGCCGACAATGCGGGCAGGCGACTGCCGCGCTGCCTGTGTCGCTCCAGTCGCTGATGGCCTCACCGAAGGGTTCCCACGTACCCTCGATCTCCTCCAGCCTGTCGGTGTAGAAATCCGCCCGCCCGGCACAATGGGGGCACACCGCGAACCTGGGTTCGCCTTGACCGCAGTCGAATACGGTGCGGCTGGTCTCGATCCTGAGTCCGTCGCTGGGCTCCCAGTCCTCCTGACCGACCGCCTTGGCCCAGGAGGGACCGGGCGGATGCCCCGACGGCGCCCCGAGAACACAGTCGGTGAGCTCGGCCCGAACGATCCCCTCCCTGACCAGCCAGTCGAGTCCGCTGTCTGCCAGGGTGCGGGCGTCCGCATGCGTGGCGTCGAGGTCGACGACGGTCTGAAAATAGTTCCCCATGGGGCAACAGTAGAAACAGCCACCGACAGGACGTCACTGAGCCCCTTGCCAACCTCAGCTTGAGGCTGCCGGGTGGAGGGTGAGGATGGCTTTGACCAGGTCGGTGGTTCGGGTGGTGCCGCACCGCAGCTTCCGCAGGAGCCGCCAGGACTTCAGGGTGGCGACGGCCCGTTCGCCGAGAGCTCGTATCCGTGCGTGGGAGCGGTTGTGGGCTCGCTGTCCGGTGGAAAGCGTCTCCCACCGACCTTGGTTGGGGACGCGGATCGTCCCGCCGACGCCCTGGTATGCCTTGTCCGCCCAGCCCGGGATGTCCTCGGTGGTCAGGGCATCGATGATGCCGTGGGCGCGGGGGGCTTTGAAGTCGTGGACCGCGCCGGGCAGTGCGGGTGCGGCCCACAGCAGTCGGCCCAGGGGATCAGCGGTGACCTGCACGTTCATGCCGTGACGGTGGTGCTTGCCGGAGTAGTACGGCCGGTCGGCGGTCATCCGGTCGCTCAGCAGCCGTGTCCCGTCAAGGGGCAGACTGGTGCAGCTCGTGGTGGTGTCCGGTGCGAAGGCCGACCGCGAACCGAGCGTCGAGCGGTGGCGTCGTTTCGATCCGGCATGGCTGCCGTGCTGCCGGTGGCAGTGGGGTATTTGTGGGGCAGCGGGCGCCAGGAGTCAGGAAGTGCCTGGTCAGGGGCTTGTACCGGGAAGACTGTAAATCTGCCGGCTCAGCGTCCCAGGTTCGAACCCTGGCGCCGCCGCAGAGTGGACAAACGCCTCTGAACTGCGTCAATGCGGGATCGGGGGGCTTTCGTTTTCTCGAACACATCGCGAGGCGGGTCTGCCCCTGTGTCCGCCTTGTCTCACCTGATCTCACGGTCAGCTTGCGGTGGCCGGTTCGGCGACGTCGAGCATGTCGATGTGGTGGCCGCTGTTCTGGGCCGTGCGCGACTCGCTGTCATTCGAAAGCGCGAGCCACCGCCCCTGGGGGCGGACGCCTGGCGGGCGGAGATCAGCTCGCCCGTCGCGTGCCTGAGTATCCGGCCGTCGCCTCGGTGGCTGGCTCAATGGCTTGCTTGTCAGGTGAGGGCGTTCCCAAGGAACGCGCCGCCTGGCCGCCTGGGCAGCCCAGGACAGGGAGCGGAAACAGTCCCTGCGGAGGCCGGCTGCCGAGATGCCTGCCTCTTCGGCAGAAGGTCCTCCGGCCGGATGCCCCGGCCGGAGGACCTTCGTTGTGCCGCCCGCCGTGAAGGGTGAGAAGACGATCACGAGCGGGACGTGGTGGTGACGGGCGTGGTCAGGGGGCGAGCAGCAGGCCCTCGCCGCGCTCCTTGGCCGCGGCGTGGCGCTTGGCCACGTCCTGCCAGTTGACGACGGCCCACATCGCGTCGATGAAGTCGACCTTCTGGTTCTTGTACTGGAGGTAGAAGGCGTGCTCCCAGGCGTCGAAGACCAGGATCGGGGTCGATCCCTGGCCGACGTTGCCCTGGTGGTCGTAGACCTGCTCGACGATCAGCCGGCCGCTCACCGGCTCGTACGCCAGCACACCCCAGCCGGAGCCCTGCGTGGTGGCCGCGGCCTTCGTGAGCTGCGCCCTGAAGCGCGCGAAGGAGCCGAAGGACTCGGCGATCGCGTCGGCCAGCTCCCCGACGCCGTCCTTCTCCAGCGGCTCACCGCCGCCGTCTCCGGTCATGTTGTGCCAGTAGATGGAGTGCAGGATGTGCCCGGAGAGGTTGAAGGCCAGGGTCTTCTCCAGGCCGGTGATCGAACCCCACGCGTCCTTGTCCCGTGCCTCCGCGAGCTGCTCCAGCGTGTCGTTGGCGCCCTTGACGTACGCGGCGTGGTGCTTGTCGTGGTGCAGCTCGATGATCTGCGGATTGATGACCGGTTCGAGCGCCGAGTAGTCGTAGGGAAGCTCCGGGAGCGTGTACACCGCCATGGCCAACATCCTCCGAGTTATTGCCAGTCATGTGCAGTTGCACGCTAGCAGCAGTTGCGGTCCCTCGCTGATCAGACGTTAGGGCCGGTGGGTTGAGGACAGCGGCGAGCAGGTGGCGGATCTCCGGGACGGTCAACGGGATCGGATCGTTGCTGCGGGCGGGGTGGTGCGAGTCGTTAGGCCGGTCCGGGCCGCACTGGCGGCGACGGCAGTCAGGAAAGCCAGGGCGAGCGTGGCGAGCGTGATGTGCCGGTGCCATGCGGTCCAGTCGCGGACCTGGTAATGGTCGAGGCCGCACCTTGGTGGGTGGCCAGCGCAGGTGGAAGGCGAGTTCGCCGGTGGTCCGGTTGCGGCGGATCAGCAGGTGGCGGTGGCTGTCGCTGCCGATGTGGATCCAGGCCCAGTCGCAGTAGCGCGGGCCCCTCGCCCCCGCCCCGGCGCTGTGCCGCTGCCAGGCCGTGGCGGGCAGGCGGCGGACGAGAACGTCGACGCGGACAGGGGTGCGGCAGTCCGAGCAGATGGGCGCGGACGGTCGTCCGTGGCTCAACTCGGCCGAACCGGCCCGCGATCCGGGTCATGGCCTGGTCGAACATCGCCCCCAGCGGGCAGGGTCTACGCTCTGGCCCACGGCCACCGCAAGATCTTCAGGAGTCCACACGACCCCCGGTGACCACGCAGCGGGCCTTACCCGTTTCCAGCCGGGTTCCCCGCAGGATCGCGAGGTCAGACTGGAGTGCCAGGTGGGTGCTGCTCCTCTTTGTGGCAGACTCAGCGGACCGTCGGAGCTGGCGGCGCGACCGCCTCGCGCAGCTCGGCGACGGCCTGGGCCATGAGCTGAGCGAGGGTGGTGTCCGGCTCGGCCAGCCAGCGGGGCATGGCGCGCCGGTGGACCGCCAGCGCCACGTCGATGATGAAGCGTGCCTTGCCGGGCTCGACGCCGCGGCGCTCGAGCGCCGGTGCCAGCGCGTCGGCGATGCCGGCGAGCTTGATCAGATCGCGCTCGGCCAGTGCCGGGTTGGCGGCGATCACTCTTCCCCGGCGTAGCAGGAACTCGCGTGGGCGGAAGATCTCCTCGGCGGTTCCCAGCGCGGTCAGCAGCGCCTCGATCGGGGTGAGGCCCGGGTCGGCCGCCTCGACCTGGGCGACGAGGTGAGCCTCGAGTTCGTTGCCGGCGAAGAGGACTTCCCGCTTGTCGGGGAAGTAGCGGTAGAAGGAGCGCTCCTTCAGGCCGGCGGCGCCCGCGATCTGCGCGACCGAGGTGCGCTCGAACCCCTGCGTCTCGAACAGCTCGAGCGCCGCGCGTTCCAGCCGGCCCTGTGCGTCGGATTCCCATCGCGGCATACCCATCAGGGTACGACAACAGGAGCTGTTATCAGCTGGTACGGTCAATGACAACAGATGCTGTTATCAGCCAGGAGATCGTCATGAAGGCTCTTCAGTTCGACCGGTTCGGTTCCCCGGACGTGATCGTGCTCCGCGACGTCCCACAGCCGGAGCCGGGACCCGGCCAGATCCGGATCGCCGTGCGGGCGTGCGGCCTGACACCGGCCGACTGGCACGTCGTCGACGGTCTCCTCGCCGACCATCTGCCGCCGCTGCCGCGCGGGCTCGGCTTCGAGGTCGCGGGCACCGTCGACGCGCTCGGTGAGGGCGCCGTCGGGGTCGAGATCGGCGACCGTGTGTTCGGCCCGGCGACCTTCGACGGCCCGACGGCCGGGGCCGCCGAGTACGCGCTGATGCCGGCCTGGGCACGCATTCCCGAGGGCGTAACCGCCGAGCAGGCCGCCGCGCTGCCGATGGCGGCCGAGACGGCGTGGCACGCGCTCGACGACCTCGGTGTCCAGCCGGGTGAGCGGCTGCTCGTCCACGGTGCGGGCACCACCGTGGGTGAGGCGGCGGTGCGCCTTGCGCTGCACCGGGGTGTCCGGGTGATCGCCACCGCCGGGCCGACCCGGGCCGCGGCCCTGGAGGAGATCGGCGCCCAGGTGACCGGCTACGGCGACGGCATGGCCGAACGCGTTGCCGCACTGGTCGGAGGCCGCGTCGACCGCGCCCTGGACACGGCCCCGACCGGTGGCCGGATCGACCGCGCCGACCACGCCAGCCCGGCCGGCGGCTCGCTGTCGACCCTGATCGACCTGACCGGGGACCCCGACCGCGTCCTCACCGTCTCGGACTTCGCCGCCGCAGCCGAACTGGGCACCCGGGTCACCCAGATCGACATGCGCTACGACCTGATGGATGAGTTTGCCCGGCTGGCCGGCGAAGGCGTCCTGGTCTATCGGTCGCCCGCGCCCGCACCTACACACTCGACCAGATCCAGGAGGCGGCGGAGCTCAGCCGGTCCCGCCGGCCCGGCGGCAAGCTCATGCTCGTCCTGTGATCGCCTTGCTGGCCTGTTCAGGCGAAAGGAGGCCACACAACGCCCGGTGATTCCCGACCAAGGTCCCTACGAGACCGCGAAGCCACACCGTCGTCCCCAGCGGCCCCGCTCCCCGCCCCCGACCCGACCCTGCTGTTCGTCAACGCGGGCATGGTCCCCTTCAAGCCCTACCCGACGGCAGCGGCGGCGGCTCACCCGACGTGGCTCAAGGCGGCGGCCTCCCGGCCGCACGACTCCCCGAACTCCTCGCCTCGGTCCCGGAAAAGGTCAGCGACGGGCCCTGGGTGCCGCGGTCGACTCGCGCTCGATGAACTCCGTGAACAGCGTGACGTCCGCGCTGTGATCGTCCTCGTCGATTTCGGCGATCAGTCGGCGGATAGCGGCTTCGCCGACCCGGTCGAGCGGGCTGCGGATGGTGGTGATCGTTGGGGTGGTGAGGCTGGAGCCGAAGATGTCGTCGAAGCCGACGATGCTCAGGTGCTCGGGCACCTCGACATCGGCGGCCTTGGCAGCCTGCAGAAGACCGATGGCCATCAGGTCGTTGTAGGCGACGACCGCGGTGACTCTGGCTGCCCGTACGCGCCTGAGGCTCTGCCGTCCGCCTTCCAGGGTCGGTATGCCGGGACCGATCTCGACGATCCCGATGTCGCGTCGTAGCGCCTCGTCGAGCAGGGTCTCCCAGCGGACCCCGCTCATCCAGGACGTGGCCGGGCCGGACAGGAAGGCGATCGAGCGGTGTCCGAGTGAGGCGAGGTGGTCCAGCGCCATCCGGATCCCCGGCAGCGGGTCGGGGACGATCCCCGGGAGCCCGGGTACCGAGCGGTTCACGAGGACCAGCGGTTTGTGCTCCGCGAGCTCCAGGATGCGGGCGTCGTCGAGTCGGGAGCCGACCAGGAGCAGGCCGTCGGTGGACAGCAGCAGCCGCTCGGCCGTCTCCGACTCGGTGTCGGGCGATTCCTGCGCGTCCGCCAGCACGAGCGTGTGGCCCTCGCTGGCGGTCACCCGCTCCGCGCCGTGGATGAGGTCGAAGTAGACCGGGTTGGTGACGTCGGAGACGATCAGCCCGATGGTGCCCGTGCGCCCGGTCGGCAACGCGCCGGCCATGGGGTTGCGGCGGTACCCGAGTTCCTCGGCGACCTCCCGGATACGCCGCTCGGTCCTGGCGTTGATGCGGCCGGGCTTGTTGAGCGCCCGCGAGACCGTGGACGGGCTCACGCCCGCCGTGCGCGCGATGTCGTAGATGGTCGCCGGCGGCTTCCGGTTGCCGGATGCGCCATGCGAGCGGACGTCGGGCGGGTCGGTCACGGGTCTCCTTCGGCGACGAACGGCCAGTATTGTGGCACATCCTCGCTCGTTGGCAACCGATTGACATGACTCTCCGCGGCGGATGCAATGGGGCACATGCGCCGAAGGAGCCGCCCATGACTGGTGGGTATCGCACGCAGCTGACCGTCGACCGTCGTCGTCTGGTCCGTCGGCACAACCCCGTGCTGACGGCGCCGCACCCCGTCTCCACCCTCACCGTGGGCAACGGCGACATCGCCATGACCGTCGACGTGTCCGGCTTGCAGACCTTCCCGAACCTCCACGAGCTGCGACCGGACCCGCGGCGTGTGGTCAGCGACGGCCGTGCGGGGCTCCCCGAGCAGCGGCGGCGGCCGTTCGACCGCGACGACTTCCAGATACCGCTGCGCACGCAGTCGAGTTGGGGCTGGTACCGCACCCGCGGCCGGCGGGAGTACGTGCTGGACGAGGCGGTCACCGCATACCCCACCGCCCGGGGGCCGGTGCCGTACCTCGACCGGATGGGCCTCCTGCGCGCCGCCGATCCCATCCCCGAGGAGTTCGAGCCCAGTGCGTGGTTCACCTACAACCCGCGGCGGGCGCACCTGGGGCGACTCGCGCTGGACGCGCTGCCGGGAGGTCCGGCGCTCGGGCATCCCGAGCGGCTGGAACGGCCGCGCACCGAGCTCGACCTGTGGTCGGGGGTGGTGCGTTCCGACTACCGGATCGACGGTGAGCCGGTCGAGGTGACCACCGTGGCCGATCCCACCGCTCACCGCTTCGCCGTGCGGGTGGTGTCACCGCTGCTCGCGCGGGGGCTCGCGGTCTCCTGGGTCTTCGACCCCCAACCGGACGATCTCGCCTGGTTCGAGCTGCCGCTCGACGAGCGCGTGCGGTGGCACGAGTTGGGGCCGGGGCGTGGGCGTGCGCACCGCGTGGTCGAGTCGTCGGAGTACGTCGTGGACGTCGTGTCCACCGGCGTGCTCTCGGCGCGGGACGGCGGGGCGCGCGTCACGGCCTCGACGGACGCGGGCGCGCTCGAACTCGTCCTCACCCTCGCGCCGTCGGTTCCCGAACCGGCGGGCGGCGAGGGGGCGGCAGCCTTCCCGGCCGTGCTGCGCGCGTCCGAGGAGTGGTGGCGGCACTACTGGATGACGGGCGCCGTGGTGAGCTTCGAGGGCAGCGTCGACGAGGCGGCGGCGGAGTTGGAGCGTCGTGTGGTGCTGTCGCAGTACCTGACGGCGGTCAACTGCGCCGGCGCGACGCCGCCCGCCGAGACCGGCCTCACCTACAACACCTGGACCGGCAAGTTCCACCTGGAGATGCACTGGTGGCACGCGGCGCACTTCCCGATGTGGGGCCGCGGCCACCTGCTCGCACGCAGTCTCGCCTGGTACCACGGCGCCCTGGGGGCGGCCCGGGAGACGGCGCGCCGGCAGGGGTACCGCGGAGCGCGTTGGCCCAAGCAGACCGATCCCTCGGCCCGGGAGTCGCCGAGCCTCATCGGCGTGTTCCTGCTCTGGCAGCAGCCGCACCTGATCCACCTGCTCGAACTGCTGCGCCGCGAGGGCCGGCCGGACGCGTTCCTCGCGGAGCACTACCCGCTCGTGGAGGCCACCGCCGATTTCATGGCCGACTTCGCGGAGGAGCGGGACGGTGAGTTCGTCCTGCCGCCGCCGCTCATACCGGCGCAGGAGAGCTACCTCGTCGACCGGGTGACCAACGCCGACCCGACCTTCGAACTCGCGTACTGGGCGTGGGCGTTGCGGATCGCGAACGAGTGGCGACGGCGACTCGGGCTGCCCGTCCGCGAGGACTGGGACCGGGTGGGGCGGCGGATGCGACGCCCCGCCCTCATGCCCGACGGGACGTACGCGGCCCTGGCGACGCCGCCCTTCCTCATTCGCAAGGACCACCCGTCGATGCTGATGGCGCTCGGATGGTTGCCCGATACGGAGGTCATCGACGCCGACGTGATGGCCGCCACCCTCGACGAGGTCTGGCGCGGCTGGGACCTGCAGTCCAGCTGGGGCTGGGACTACCCGGTCATGGCCATGACCGCGGCCCGGCTGGGAGACCTCGGTCGCGCCCTGGACGCGCTGCTGCTGCCGTCGCCCAAGAACGTCTTCCTGCCGAACGGGCACAACCCCCAGATGCCCGGCTTCCTCACGCTGTACCTCCCGGCGAACGGCGGACTGCTGGCCGCCGTGGCGCACCTGGCCGACGCGGTGGCCGCCGGCGCCCAACTGCCCCCCGGATGGCGGATGACGGCGGAGGGGTTCAGTGCGTTCCCGCGCGGCTCGCGCAGCGCCGCAACCGATTGACCAATCGTGATCGTCAAGGCGGTCTACACCTCCGCCGAGCCAGGTATTTGGCCCTTGGCATTCGATTGCCATTGACAGTGTCACGCGTGCCACCTACCGTCAGGCCGATCAACCCCCGGTGGCTTTCAAAGGTGAGGTCCCATGCGTAGAAGACGGCGTTCACGTCCCCCCAGCCGCGCCGGTCGGCCCCACTCGGTGGTGATCGTCGGGGCCCTCGCGATGGCGTCGTCGCTTGTGCTCCAGGGGTGCGCGGGTGGGGGAGACTCCGGCGCCGGCGGTCGGACCGAGCTGACCTTCCTGAACCAGTCGCGGGGCCAGGAGGCGGTGCTCACCCAGCTCGCCGAGCAGTACTCGGCGGAGACGGGCATCCGGGTCACGGTCGAGACTCCAGGGCCGTCCGACTATCTGACGAAGCTGATGGCCATGGCGCAGTCCGACTCGATGCCCGACGTCTACTCGGCGTTCAACGCGACCAACATGGCCCCGTTCTACCGGGCCGGATGGGCACTGGACCTCAGCTCGGAGCTCGAAGGGGGATGGGGTGAGAACTTCGCACCGGCGGTCATCGAGATGTCGACCTTCCCCGAGGGCAACAACCTCGACGTGCCGGCGGGCGTCTACACCGCGCACTGGGAGATCCAGTCCTACGGGTTCCTCGTCGACCCCGCGACAGCGGGCATCGACCCGGCGGCGCCGCCCGCGACGACAGCTGCCCTCATCGACGCGCTCGCCGCCTCGGGCGGCGGCAACTTCTCGGTCGCGTCCTCGCTGACGCCGCAACTGATCCAGAGCTACGCCTCCAACTGGCTGACCGACGAGGAGATCGCCGCGACCTTCGAGGGCGAGGCGAGCTGGGAGTCGGAAGGGTGGCGCAACGCCTTCCAGTTGCTGGTCGACCTGAGCGACGCCGGCGTCATATCCAACGGCTCGCTCCCCGGCGGTCTGGGCGACAATCCGACGGTCGAGACCGCGTTCTTCAACACGCACGAGGTGGGCGCGATCTTCGACGCCTCGCCGGGAGTCTCCGTGGGCCTGCGCTCCGCGCCGGACTACGACGACTACATCTCGCTGCCGGTCCCGGCGGCCGCGAACGGCACCCTCGAACCACGGGCGCTGGGCCTCGGTGGGAAGGGCGCGGTCATCAACCCGAGGGGTGACCATGTCGACGAGGCCCTGGCCTTCGTGCGGTGGCTGACGGAGCCCGAGCAACAGCGGGTGTTCGCCGAGGACGCCCGCATCCTGCCGACCAACCCGGAACTCCTGGCCGGCGAGCTGCCAAGGCAGCTCGCCGGCTACGCCTCGGCCGTCGACACCATGCAGGTGTCGCCGACCACCCCCAGCACGGACGTCAACACCGCGATCATCCGTGACGCGCAGAGCCTCGTGCTCGGCGAGCTCACGGTGGACGAGGTCCTGGCCGACCTCCAGGCGACACAGGAGCGCGTCTCATGACGTCCACCACCACGCGCCTCGCGCGGCGTTCCCACCGGGGGCACGCAGTTCGTCGACACCTACTGGGGTGGTTGTTCCTCGCCCCCGCCGTCGCCTTCATCGGCGTCTTCACGATCGTGCCGTTCGGTCAGTCCATCCTGCTCAGCTTCCAGAGCTGGGACGGCCTCAGCGCGGACGCCCCGTTCGTCGGCCTGGACAACTACGAGTTCGTCCTCCACTACGACGCGTTCTGGGACTCGATGCGGAACGTGGCGGTCTTCGCCGCGGCAGGCTTCCTCATCGGCAACGGCGTCGCCCTGGCGATGGCCACGGCCGTCAACCGGATCACCCGCGGACGTGTCTTCTTCCGCACCGTGTTCTACCTGCCCGGCGTGCTGTCGGTCGTCGTCGTCGGGCTGATCTTCTCCTCCCTGTTCAATCCGGGCTCGGGCGCGCTGAACCACGTGCTGGAACTGGTCGGGCTCGAATCCCTCCAGCAGAACTGGCTCGGCGACCCCTCCGTCGCCCTGCCGTCCGTCGCCGCCGTCTTCATCTGGTTCCACTGGGGCTTCGGCTTCCTCCTCTTCCTCGCGGGACTGCAGGACATCCCCAGGGAGCTGTACGAGGCCGCCGACCTCGACGGCGCGGGCGGCTGGGCCAAGTTCCGGTACATCACCTGGCCCCAGCTGGCGCCGGTCACCGCGATCGTCAGCCTGCTGACCCTGCTGGCCGCTCTGCAGATCTTCGGCACCGTGCAGGTGCTCACCAACGGTGGCCCCGGCGACCACACGATGGTGCCCACGCTCCTCATCTACGGGGAGGCGTTCACCAACTTCCGCTACGGCACCGCCGCGGCGATGTCGGTGATCTTCGGCGGGACGCTCGTCATCCTCTCCCTCATCCAGCTGGCCGTCTCCGCGCGGCGGTCACGGGCATGAGGGCCACCAAGAAAGCTGAGAAGGACATGGTGATGTCTGCCGAGGAGGCCGGACCGGGCGGGCGCATGGCGCGCGTCCCCGGAGACGTCTCTCCCCGCGAGGAACCACCCCGTCGTCCTCGCGTCCGTGCCGACCGCGTCGGCCTGTACGGTCTGCTCGGCGTCGCGGCGATCTTCTCGATCTTCCCGTTGCTGTGGATGCTGTCGGGCTCGCTGCAGAGCCTCGACGAACTGCTGGGCGGCGAGAACTTCATACCGAGCGAGCCACAGTGGGGCAACTACGTCACGGCGTGGGTGGACGGTGAGCTGGGAACCTACCTGCTCAACAGCATTCTCTACACGGGAACCGCGGTCCTCGGCATCCTCACGGTCTCCAGCCTGGCCGGCTACGCGCTGGCACGGCTGGAGTTCTGGGGCAAGAGCGTCTTCACCGTCGTCATCCTCGCCGTGATGATCATTCCGGCGCCGGCGATGTTCCTCTCCCAGTACAAGCTGCTCATCGAGTTCGGCCTGACCAACAGCCGTGTCGGCTACGTGCTCATCCTCATCACCTCGGGGATCCCCATGGCGACGCTCATCATGCGGAGCTTCTTCGTGAGCCAGCCGAAGGCCCTGGAAGAGGCCGCCGCCATCGACGGGGCGTCGCGGCTGAGGATCTTCGTGAGCGTCATCCTCCCGCTGGCCCGGCCGGGACTGGCCGCCGTGGCGGTGATCCAGGGGTTCGCGGCCTGGAACGAGTACCTGATGGCCCTCGTCATCTTCCACGACAACTCCCTCATGCCGATCCAACGCGGTCTGACGAGCTTCGTCTCCGCCGAGACGCCACAACAGCAGATCCTGCTCGCGGCGACCGTGATCTCGATCGTGCCGGTTGTCGTCTTCTACCTCCTCGCCCAACGGCACATCGTCAGGGGGGTCGGCGCAGGTGCCATCAAGTAGCCCGCCTCACGCCAGGGAGACAGCGTGATCCGCACCTCGTTCAACGACGACTGGCAGTTCCGCCCGAAGGTCAGTCCCTTCGCCGAACTGGCCGGCCCCACAGCTCCGTTCGAGCCGGTGACGCCGCCGCACGACGCGATGATCGGCCGCGAGCGCGAGGCCACGGCGGGCGGCGCGGGGACCGGCTGCTTTCCCGGCGGGGCGTACGAGTACCGCAAGACGTTCTTCGTGGCCGAGGAGCACCGGGGCAGGCGGATCCTGCTGGAGTTCGAGGGCGTCCACCGGGACGCCACCGTGTTCCTCAACGGCGATTACGCCGGGCAACGCCCTTACGGGTACGCGCGGTTCCTCATCGACGTCGATCCGTATCCGCGGTACGGCGAGGACAACGAGATCCGCGTGGAGTGCCGGACGCACCAGGACTCCCGCTGGCACAGCGGCGCGGGTATCCATCGCGACACCTGGCTGCACGTCGGCGACGTGGTGCGCGTCGGGCCGGACGGCGTCCGCGTCACCACCCCGGACATCGACGCAGAACGCGCGGTGGTGGAGGTCGCGACCACGGTCGAGAACGACTCGATCCAGCTCCGCACGCACCAGCTGGTCACCGAGAACCGCGACGCCACCGGGGCGGTCGTCGCGTCCGACACCGCGCTGGTCACGCTCCGGCCCAGCGAGCCGGCCACCGTTCGCCGACGGCTCTACGTGCGCGACCCGTCGCCGTGGAGCCCGGCGTCGCCCACGCTGTACACCCGCGTACCCGCAAGGCGGCTCGCCGTCGCCAGCTCGGCGCCTGCGGTGTTCTGATGACGCGGGACCGGCTGGCAGAGCACGCCGTCGCCGAGACCGCCCGTTGGACCTCGGGCGCCGGCTTCCCGCACCCCGTACGACGCGAAAGGCTGGCGTACTCGGCATGACCATCCCCTTCCCGCTTCCCCCGGGAGACCGAGAGCCGAGCCCTCATACCGGCTGGACCCGCACCCACTGGGAAGCCGTCGCCGACGGGCTGCTGACCGCCGCGTGGCGCTGGAGCACCCCGGGCGGCGCCCTGCTCGACCTTCCCGGCCGCCCCTCGGGCGCGGGCGTGCGCTCCGACGGCCTGGAGGGCTTCGCCCGGACCTTCCTCGCCGCCGCGTTCCGGGTGGCCGGTGCCGGCGGCGAGGACCCGCACGGCTGGCTCGACCGCTACGCGAGCGGCCTGGCAGCCGGCACCCGCACCCCAGGCCGCGAGGACACCGAGTCCTGGCCGCCGATACTCGACCACCTGGCCAAGGGCCAACCCATGGTCGAGTCGGCGTCCGTGGCGCTCGGCCTCCGCATGACCGCGCCGTGGCTGTGGAAGAACCTCGACGAGGACGTACAGGACCGCACCGAGGAATGGCTGCGCGGGGCCCTGCGCCACACCCCCGCACCGAACAACTGGTACCTCTTCCCCTACACCGTTGCCGGATTCCTGGAATCGGTGGGCCGCGGCGACGCCGAGACGGCCGCCGCCCGGGGACGCGCCAGGGAACTGCTGGAGGGCTGGTACGTCGGCGACGGCTGGTACTCCGACGGCGACGGACGCGCCTT
Organism: Streptomyces sp. NPDC127098; assembly: GCF_042722465.1. Classification (NCBI taxonomy): domain Bacteria; kingdom Bacillati; phylum Actinomycetota; class Actinomycetes; order Kitasatosporales; family Streptomycetaceae; genus Streptomyces; species Streptomyces sp. NPDC127098. Next base: position 221,897 of record NZ_JBHXFJ010000001.1, on the reverse strand, counting down.
CGACCACTACAACGGCTGGGCCCTGCACCTGTACCCGGTGCTCGACGCCCACCTCGGCGGATCCGAGGCGGGACCCTACGGCGCGCGGCTGCGCGAGCATCTGGACAGTTTCGCGCTGATGTTCGCCGCCGACGGTGCGCCCCTGCACTACGGTCGTTCCCTGACGTACCGCTTCGCCGCCTCGGCCGCCGTCGGCCTGGGTGCCGTCACCGGCCACACCCCGCTCACCCCTGGCGCGTCCCGTCGGCTGATCAGCGGCAGCCTGCGTCACTTCCTCGACCGTGGAGCTGTGACCGAGGACGGCCTTCTCACCCGCGGCTGGTACGGCCCGCACGAGGCGACCCTGCAGACCTACTCGGGACCGTCCTCGCCGTACTGGGCTTCCAAGGCGTTCGTCGCCCTGCTGGCCCCGCCCGACCACCCGCTGTGGACAGCCCGCGAGGAGACCTCGCCGGTCGAGGAGAACGACCGGGTCCTCGCCCTGCCGGCTCCTGGCCTGCTCGTCCAGGCCACTCGCGCCGACGGGATCGTGCGACTGCACAACCACGGCAGCGACCGCGTCCGTCCGCACGGAGGCGAAACGGCGGCCGAGGACGATCCGCACTACGGGCGGCTGGCCTACTCCACGCACACCGGACCGACCGCGCGCGGGAACATCGCGGACAACCACCTGTCCGTCGAGGTGAACGGGCGCGGCAGCGTACGGCGTCGCATCCATCCACTGGGGGCGGGGCACGGCGTCGGCTGGGGCTGGGCCGCCTCATGGCACCGGCCGGTCTTCGCCACGGGCCAGCCCATGGAACCGGGCCTTCGGGTGGAGAGCGTCACGGTGGCCCGAGGCGTCCATGAGCTGCGCGTCCACCGGGTGATCGGGGCACCGGCCGACGCCCGGGTCACGCACACGGGTTGGGCGACCGGCCCCGACGCCCCCGTCGTCTCGGCACTGCACGGCCTGTTCGGCTGGGACGACGCGGCCGAGCCGCTCCGTGCGCCACAGGGCACGGCCTACACCCGCTGGGCGCAGGTGCCCCGGCTGAGCGGGCCGGCGGCGGGCACCACGGTCCACGTCAGCCTGGCTGCCCTGACCGCCGAGCCGATCCCCCTCGGGGAGGCGGTCACCGATGTCGTGGTCGAGGACGGGCGCGTGCGCGTGACCTGGGCCGACGGCGCCCGATCGGTGATCGGGTTCGGACCGGTGACGGTCTCCCCGGAGGGGTAGGCGCGACCCGGCGGGCGAGTTCGTGATCCGACCGACGAAGTGACCACCCCGACGGCGAGGGGACAGCCATGGACCAGAACGTCCACCCCACTCGACGAACCGCGCTCGCCGGTGTCACCGCGGCCGCCGTATCGGCACTCGGACGGCCGACCCCGGCGCAGGACGGTGCTCCGGCCGGCGGCGCGGACGCGACCTGTCCGGAATGGAACAACAACCCGGACGAGTACCGGGCCGGCAGCGAGCCGGCGCACACGACGCTCATGCCCTACGCGAGCCCGCGGCAGGCGCTGCCCAGGAACAGACGTCCGGGCGAGGGTGACGGCGATGTTCTGATCGGCCTCGCAGGCGGGCGCGTCCACCCCGACGGAAGCACGCGGACGCTTCCCGCGGGGAGGCCCGCGCTGCGACTCCCGGCACAGGACGGTGGGAGGTTGAACCGGCGGTTCGCCCTCCCACCGTTCGGTGTCGACGTGCGCTCACGATCGCCCTGGTGACGCCTCGGCCGCGGAGAACACGCCGTTGCACTCACGCTGGAGGGCGATGTCGCTCCACATCGGATGGTGCGGAGCGGCGTTGGAGCACACGATCGTGCCCCATGCCCCGACCCGCGCGCTGAGGCGGACGGCCTGCCGGCAGAACTCCGCGCCGACGGGCCCTTCCTCGAAGTTGCCGCTCAGCGGGGTGTAGCCGATCCATCCCTCGCCGAAGACCAGGGGGATCCCGCGTCCGGCGCAGAGATCGGCCGCCGCGGAGATCCAGGTCTCCAGGGTGCGGAGCATGGACGCGCGGTGTTCGCCGTAGCGCTCGTACAGGAACCGGTCCCAGGCCTCGGCGTCACACCAGTCGTGCACGTAGATCTCGGGCTTGCCGACGATCGTGGCCTCCAGTCGCCATTCCTCGCCGGCCGGCGGGCGCCACTGGTCGAATGTCGGGGCGCCGGGGCGCATCAGGTCGGCGCGGGCGCGCTCCTCGTCGAAGCCGCCGTCGGTCGAGCGCAGCCCGTACCCGAGCACGAGTTCGTCGAGGACTCCGTAGACATAGGGGTGGAAGACGCCGACGTCGATGTTCTCGGGGATGCCACGGAACGCGTCCAACGGGACGCGGGCGTAGTTGACGGTGACGGGAACGTCGGGTTGGCGCTCGTGGAAGCGGGCCAGGCCGCGTTCGAGGCGCTCCCGCAGCTCCACGACGGCCGGTTCGCGTCCCGGCAGGCCCTCGGTGAGGTATCCGCCCTGGACCTCGTTGTGCAGTTCGACGAACGCGATCACCTCGGCGAGCCCCTCGGCCGCGGCGAGTTCGCAGGCGTCGGCGAGGGCGTCGGCCAGTCGGACCGGGCGGTCCTCAGGGGCGACGGCCATGAGCGCGTCGAACCAACGCCGGTCGCCGGCGAAGGAGCTGCTCTGCTGGTACTCCCAGCTGGAGAGGATCACCACGACCCCGTGGCGCTTGGCGGCGCGCAGCAGCGCGAGCAGCTGGGCCCTGGGGTCGAGCCGGACCCGGTGGCGTATGTCGTACCAGCGGGTGCCCTGGCCGTACTCGCCGCCGAGTGGGCCGAACTCCGTTTCTCCCGAGAGCCCCGAGCCGAAGACCAGGTACGGCATGGCGCAGATCCGGATGGTGTTGTAGCCGCGCTCGACGGCCTCGGTGAAGGCGCGGTCGAGGTCCTCGAAGGGCTCGCCCGGGCCGGTGCGGGTGTACCAGCTGAAGTCCCACAGGGTGATGGTGAGGCGATCCGGCAGGTGTCGCGGGAGGGGTACGGGGGTGTAGGTCATCTTTCCTTGCTCCGGGTGGTGGAGGGGTCTCAGCCCTTGAGCGCGCCGGCGCTGAGGCCGTCGATGAGCTGTTTGCGCAGGGCGACGAAGACGAGGATCGAGGGGATCGCGGCCAGCATCGATCCGGCGAGGACGATGTCGTACTGGCGGCCCTCGGCGCCGAAGATCGCCTGCAGCCCGAGGGGCAGGGTGTAGAGGTCCGGGTCGCCGATGACGATGAGTGGCCACAGGAAGTTGTTGTAGGAGTTCAGGAAGCTCCACACCGCGAGTGCGGCGATCGCGGGGCGCAGCAGCGGCATGACGAGCCGCCAGAAGAGGCCCGCCTCGCCCACGCCGTCGATCCGGCCGGCGTCGAGGATCTCGTCGGGCACCGACTGCGCCACGAACTGCCGCATCATGAAGATTCCGAAGGCGGGCGCCACCCAGGGCACGACCAACGCGAACCACGGGTCCGCCGTGCCGGTGCGCGCCAGGAACACGAACAGCGGCACCACGATCACCGCGAAGGGGATCGCGAGCGAGCTGAACATGACGTTGAACAGCGCGCTCTGGAACCGGAACCGGTACTTGGCGAAGCCGTACCCGGCCATCGAGCACACCACCACGGTGATGGTCGTGGAGACGAGCGCGATGAGCGTGGAGATCAGGAACCACTGCCAGAACGGGTGCGCGTCGAACAGCGAGGTGTAGTTGTCGAGGGTCGGGTCGGGCGGGAGCAGGCTCGGTGGGTAGGCGAAGATGTCGCTGCGCTGCTTGAAGGACGAGAACAGGGCCCACACCAGGGGGAACAGCCAGCACGCCGAGGCGAGGACGAGTCCGGCGTAGAGGGCGACGCGGCCGGGGCGGGGCGTGCGCGACCGGCTGGTCCCGCGCCGGTTCCGTACCGGCGTGGTGGGCGGGGCGGCGGCGGTCGTGGTCATCGGTTCTCTCCCGCTCCGAACACTCGGATCGCGATCCGCCCCAGGAGGAAGACCACGACGAACATGACCACGCCGGCGGCCGAGGCGTAGCCGAGCTCCTGACGCTGGAAGGCGGCGCGGTAGATGAACTGGGCCACCGACATGGTGGACTCGCCAGGACCGCCCTGGGTCAGCAGGAAGGGCTCCTCGAAGATCTGCGCGGTGGACACCAGGACGGTGACGCCGATGAACGCCGTCACCGGGCGCAGCTGCGGGAGGGTGACGCTCCAGAAGCCGCGGATCGGGCCAGCCCCGTCGATCTGGGCGGCCTCGTGCAGCTCGTGGGACACGTTCTGCAGGCCGGCGAGGAAGAACATGGTCAGGTAGCCGGTCCAGCGCCACAGCACCAGGATGATCACCACGACCCTCGCCCAGAACGGTGAGGTCAGCCATTCGATGCCGGGACTGCCGAGGGTGGCCCGGGTGAGGCCGTTGACGAGGCCGAACTGCTGGTCGAAGAACAGGCCGAAGACCAGCGCCACGACGATCGGGGACACCACCACCGGCAGGAAGAAGACGGTGCGGAAGAAGTCCCGGAACCTGAGCCCGCGGGCGTCGAGCGCCAGGGCGATCACCAGCGACAGCGGCAGGACGACGCACATCGTGCCGGCGGTGAACACCGCCGTGTTGGAGACGGCGGTGTAGAAGCTCGAGTCGTCGAACAGTCGGGCGTAGTTCTCGAACCCCACCCACTCCGGAGACCCGACGCCCGCCCAGCTGGTCATGGACAGGAAGGCGCCGATGGTGATCGGGACGACCATGAAGAGCAGGAACAGGACGTAGAACGGGGAGATGAACAGGTAGGGCGCCCACCTCCTTGCGCGCGAGGCGCGTTGTCCGGCGGGGGGTGGGACCGCCGCCGGGGCGACTCTCGTCTCTGGGGTGTCGATCACGCTCATCAGGACCTCACCTGTCGGCGGTAGGAATCCGTGGCCTCTCTGATCACCTGAGCAGGGGTCAGGTCGCCGTCGTAGAGGCCCAGCAGCTGGGCGCCCATGGCCACCACCAGCGCCTCGTTGTTCTCCGACAGGAAGAACTCGGGCAGGTCCTCGGCCGCTCGGGCGTACTCCCGGAAGGACCGCTGGCCGCCGAGGAACTCGTCGCGGTGGGAGGTGAAGTCGGGCTCGGTGTACAGCGAACGCAGGGTGGGCAGGAACCCGCCGGTCCTGAAGCGGAGCAGTTGGCCCTCGGGGGTGAGGTAGACCCGGCGCAGCAGGTCGAGCGCGGCCTCGCGTCCGGGGTTGACGGCGGACACGGTGAAGCCCGTGCCGCCGAGGGCGGACGCGATGTGGCCGCCGCCGCTGAAGCGCGGCAAGGTCCGCAGCCGCCACTGCCCGGCCTGTTCGGGGGCGTTGGCCTCGAGGCCGTAGACCCGGTACCACGACGGCATGGTCAGGGCGACGAGCAGTCCTGACTTGATGGCGGCCGCCGCCGCCGCGCCGTAGGGGTCCCCGACGACCATGAACGAGCCGTTGGCGACGCCGCGTTGGATGAGGTCCAGTGCCTCGACGGACTCGTCGGTGTCGATGGTGAGGTTGCCTTCGGCGTCGAACGGGCTGCCGCCGCGCTGTACCAGCAACTGCAGGTAGGTGTTGTACAGCGAGGTGTTGTCGCCGCCTGCGACCATGCCGATCGACTTGCCGGTGGCCTGGTTGAGCCGGCCTCCGATGTCGAGCATCTCGTCCCAGGTGGCCGCGTCCGTCGGCAGCCCGGCCCGGGCGAACTCGTCGGGACGGTAGTAGAGGACGGAGATCGAGGTGTCGGAGTCCAGGCCGTACAGACGTCCGTTCAGGCTGTAGGGCCCGCGGCGCAGCAGGTCGTCGCCGAACGGCTCGGCGATCTCCGAGAGGTCGAGGAACAGGGACTCGGCGAGGTCGCCCTTCATCACCCGGGGGAACTCGGAGATGATGATGCCGAGCAGGTCGGGCGGGGAGCCGTCGGCCATGAACTGGGTGATGGTGCGGGTCAGCAGGTCGGAACCCGAGGCGGCGGTCACCTCAAGGGAGGGCGCGTACGCCGAACCGCGCATGATGGTCCGGTCGCTCAGGGCGGCCTGGAACGTCGCGGTGTAGCTCGGGTCGTGGGTCCACAGCCTGAGACCGACCGAGCCGTCCGTCACCGGCTCGGCGGGGGTCGCGGTCGCGCACCCGGTGGCCAGTGCCCCCATCCCGCCCAGCACGGCGAGGAAGCGGCGTCGGCTCAGCCCGCTCACGACGCACCGATCCCGACGGCGGCGCGGTGGACGGGGACCAGCCGGGCTTCGTCAAGACGCAGGGTGACCTCGTCGGGGCGCAGGTGGTCGGGCACATGGATCTTCGCGCTGGGGTCGAACGGGAGCAGCCGCAGGACCAGTTCGGCGCCTTCCGCCAGGGCCTTTCGGTGTCGGGTGAGGTCGATCTCCCAGGGGGATCCGTGCCAGTACTGGTCGGCTATCAGGACGCCGTCGAGCTCGGCGCGGGCCGCGTCACCGACCCAGTCGAGCCGCAGCAGCAGTCGGTGGGCGCCGTTGAGGGCTTCGGGGTCGAACTCGACGCGGTGGGCGGCGGCCAGGGCGTAGTCGTCGGCGGTGGGCGCGGCGGCACGCTTCAGCGGGCCCCCGACGCGCCGCGGCGCCGGCCCCTTGGCAGGGGTGAGTTCGACGAGCCGGACCTCGGGCACGTCCCTGGGCGCGTCCACCTCGAAGCGGGCGAAGATCCCGCTCTCGCCGGTGGCGCGCAGGCCGAGCCGTGCGGTCGCCCGAGGGGCGAGGGTGCCGGTCGGCGCGGGATGGACGAGCAGAGTGCCGCCGGCGGGGCCGCTCTCGATGTGCAGCACCTGCCCGTCGGGGGCGAGGTGGACGCCGTCGCCGACGAGCAGGCGGCGGGCTCCCCACAGCTCGCCGACCGTGGTGTGGCGGGCGGTGTGCTCGTCGAGGACCAGCAGCCGCAGCGCGTCCAGGCGGATCAGCGCGTCCGGTCCCGGGTGCGGCACCCGGATCCGGGTGCGGCCGGCCCCGAGGTCGTCCACGAGGACGCCGGGCCCCTCGACCGATGCCGGGTCGACGCCGGTGAGGACCAGCTCGACCGGGATGCCGGCGGTGCGGGTCAGCACGACCAGCTCGTCGTCCAGGACCGTGACGAGTTGGGCCGTGGCCGACTTCAGGGTCGCCGCGCCGGGCAGCGGCCAGCGGAAGGGCCAGGCGAAGTAGGCGCCGGAGGGTATGTCGACGGGATCGACGGGCAGTTCGAGCGGTCCGTCGGGGCCGTCGAGCCGGAACCGGACGGCGCCGTGCGCCGCCAGGGTCTCCCCGGCGGGCTGATGGGTGTTGACGAACAGCATCCCGGAGGTGCCGTCGGTGCGCACGGCCCAGCGCAGCGTCTCCCGGTCGTCGAGGTCCCTCGGCCCCTCGGCGGGTTCGACGAGTCCCATCGGGGCGAGGCGCTGGCCCGCCGCCGCGAGCAGGTGGTGCTGCAGCCGGAGCAGCTCGTAGCTGGGGCGGACCTGGCCGTACTCCCCGAGGGGCGCCTGGAAGTCGTAGCTGACCACCGGCAGGTCGTTGGGGTAGCCGGTGTCGATCGACTCCTGCATGGTGGTCGCGGCGTCGGTGACGTGGGAGCCGCCCTGGTACATGTAGTAGCCCTGCCAGGTCGATCCGGAACCGATCTTGGTGAGCGCCAACGCGGCCACGTCGTCCGGCGGGACGAGGGGGCGGCGGTGGTACGTCACCTGGACGCCGCCGCCGAGCTCGCAGGTCGCGTACGGGTAGCGGTCGAGTTCCGGACCCTTGCCCGCGCTGGGCAGGGGGCGCAGGTCGGCGCCCACGGTGTGGTCGTCGCGCAGCGGGGTGAAGAAGAAGTGCCGCCTGTTGTGCCGGGCCCATCCCGGGTGGGCGTCGTCCCAGGGCGACTCGGCGTAGCCCGCGTAGAGCGGCAGGAACTCGTCGGCGGGCAGTTCCGCGCGGCCCCAGGCCGTCGCGGTCCACAGCGCCGGGGTGATGCCGGCCTCCTGGGCCATCCGCTTGAGCGTGCGCAGGTGCTCGGGCTGGTCGTACAGCTCGTTCTCGATCTGGACGGCGACGATCGGCCCGCCCTGCGCGTGGTACAGCCCGTCGAGCTCGGCGCCGATCCGCGCGTAGTAGGGCCGGACGAGGTCGAGGTAGGCGGGGTCGTCGGTGCGGGTCCGGGTCCCCGAGTGCTGAACCCACTCCGGGAAGCCGCCGTAGCGGGCCTCGCCGTGCGACCAGGGGCCGATCCGCACCACGGCGTCCAGGCCGCACGCGGCGGCCGACTCGACGAAGGCCCGGACGTCGCGGTCGCCGTCGAACCGGAACTCGCCCCGACGCTCCTCGTGGTGGTGCCAGAACAGGTAGGTCGCGACGGTGTCGATCCCCCCGGCCCGCATGCTGAGCAGCCGCTCGCGCCAGTCGGCTCGGGGGTAGCGGGCGAAGTGCATCTCGCCCATGACCGGAAGCCAGGGGCGCCCACCGCGCAGCAGATGGGTGCTGGTGGCGACGATCTGATCCGGTTGCCCTTCGGGCTCGCCCATCCTGAGATGGCCGGCGAGCGGCTCCCTGGGTGGGCGCAGGGTCAACGTGTACACCATCGGTCTCCTTGCTTCGGCGCCGGGCCCGGGGCGGGCTGTCCGGCAGGCCGGCGTCATCGATGGACGCAAGTTAAATCATAATTTCTGAATAGTGAACCCCCTTGCGGCAACCGGCGACGCGGGTCGGAGAGCGTGCGCGGATCGGCGCCGGCTGGTTCCCCCGCGCCGGCCGGCATCCCTTGGCATCCACCAATAATTAATATTTAATCTCGTCAGTCGTCGTCGCCAGCCCCACAGGAGTCAGCCCGTGCCTCCCGCACCGCCACCCCTCACCCCCCGGCTGTCCGGCCGCTGCGCGCTCGTCACCGGCGGCGCCTCCGGCATCGGTGCCGCCACGGCCCGCCGGCTCGCCGCCGAGGGAGCCGGTGTCCTTGTCGCCGACATCGACGAGGAGTCGGGCGCGGACGTCGTCACCGCCATCCGGGAAGCCGGCGGCAGCGCGCGGTTCCAGCACTGCGACGTCTCCGACGAGGGTTCCTGGGCCACGGCGGTGCGCGCCGCCAGATCGGCCTTCGGGCCCGTCCACGCCCTGGTCGGCAACGCCTACACCGTCCGCGTCGCCCCGGCCCACCTCACCAGCGCGGAGGAATGGAACCGGCAGCTAGCCGTGAGCCTCACCGGCTCCTTCCTCGGCGCGCGCGCCTGCCTCGACGACCTGGTCTCGACGGGCGGCAGCGTGGTGCTGGTCTCCTCGGTGCACGCCCTGGTGGGCCTGCCCGGACGGCCCGCCTACGCCGCGGCCAAGGCCGGACTCACGGGACTGGCCCGGCAGTTGGCCGTCGAGTACGGCGACCGCATCAGGGTGAACAGCGTGTTGCCGGGTCCGGTCCTCACCCGGGCCTGGGACGGCATCGCCGAGGAGGACCGGCGGGCGGCGGCCCGGGAGACCGCCGTGGGGCGCCTCGGCGCGCCCGAGGAGGTCGCCGCGGCCATCGCCTTTCTCCTCAGTGACGACGCCTCCTTCGTGACCGGCGCCTCGCTCGTGGTGGACGGCGGCTGGAGCGTGCTGAAGAACTCCGCCTGAGCCGGGTCCGAGCGCGGCCCGGCTCGCTCACCGCACCTGGGCCGCCGAGGTCATCGGTCGGGTGGCACGCCAGAGGGCTCCCCCTGCCCCGACTTCCGCGAAAGGTTTCTCATGACCGCGTACGGACCTTCGAACATCGGCCCGTTCCGGCCCGTCACCCCGGAGCGACTCCAACTCGGTGAAGGGGCCCGGCTGTTGCCCGACGGTACCGTCGTCCTGGTGGACATACTCAGCGGCCGGCTGCTGCGACTGCCGAGTGCTCCGGGCGGTGAACTGGTCCAGCTGGCCAGGTTGTCACAACCGCTGGGCGCGGTCGCTCCCCTGGCACTGACCGGCGACCGGGCGGGGTGGCTCGCGGCGACCGGCCTGGCCTTCGCCGTGCTGGACCCGACCGGCCGGGTCCTTCGGGAGTTTCCGCTGCCGCACCGGGAGGGTGGCGCACAGCGCATGAACGACGCGGCGTGCGACGCGGCCGGGCGGATGTGGGCCGGCACCATGGCGTACGACGCCACGCCGGGGGCGGGCGCCCTGCACCTGCTGGACGTCGACGGGACGGTGACCACGGTGCTTGACGGCCTGACGATCCCCAACGGCCCGGTCCTCAGTCCGGACGGCCGCACCATGTACCTGGCCGACAGCGCCCTCGGCACGGTCGAGGCGTTCACCGTCGACCCCGACACCGCCCGACTCTCCGCGCGCCGGCCGCTGTTCCGGATCGATCCCGACGAGGGCAGCCCCGACGGCATGGCCGTCGACACCCAGGGCTGCGTCTGGTCGGCGATCTGGGGAGCCGGACAGGTCAGGAGGTACGCCCCCGACGGGCGTCTGCTGGAGATCGTGGAGGTGCCGGCCGCGCAGCCCTCCAGTGTCTGCCTGACCGGGGGCGGCCTCGTCGTGACGACCGCCTCGTTCGGTCTCGCGGACCCTGGCCCGTACGACGGGGCGGTGCTCGTCGCCCCGTGCTCCGCCGTCGCCCCGCCCGCCGCCCACGCCTCCGCCGCACTCGCCGGTCCGCACGCCTGACCGAGCGGGGCTGGCTCCGAGGGCCCACACGTGCGCCGGCCCCGCCCCTGGGGCAGGGGCGGGGCCGGCGCCGCGGGTCACGCCGTGCGGAAGGCGCGCAGCGCGGGCAGGGCCCGGCCCTGGAAGTCGAACAGCGTCGTGTTGCTCACGACGTTGGGCTGCCCGACCTCCCAGCCCACGCCGGGCGCGGGGATCATGACCGGGTCCCAGTAGATGTCACCGATCACCGCCCCGTCGTCCACCTCCCTGAGCTGCCTGAACAGGTCGGTGAGGAAGTCCGCCTGCCCCTGCGGGGTCTCGGGGTACGGCACCGGACCGTTGTCGGTGAGCTGCCCCTCGACACCGTCGTGGGTGACCGGGTTCCAGTTGATGCCCGTCTCCATCACCATGATCTTCCTGCCGAAGCGCTCGTGGAGCCGCTCGAAGAACGGGGTGACGGTCGGGATGTCCTTCCGCGTCCAGAACGGGTAGTACGACGAGCCGATGACGTCGTAGGGGATGCCATGGGCGTCGGCGGTGGAGAAGAACCACTCGTACTTGTCCATGTTGCCCGCGTCGTCGAGATGGAGGATCACCTGCGTCGAGGGGGAGACCTCCTTGACGGCTTCGTATCCGGCGCGCAGGAACCGGGCCAGGTTCTCCCAGCCCTGCTCCGAGTCCGTCCTCCCGTAGGGGAAGAGGAGGCCGCCCTGCATCTCGTTGCCGAGGGAGACGTACGCCGGGAGGGTGCCCTGGTCCCGCATGTCGAGCATGATCTCGCGGGTGTAGTCGCGCACGTGCTCTTCCAGCGCGGCGACCGCCTGGTCTTCGGGGAGGTCGGTGACGTCCCGCCACTCGCTCGGGATGTCCTGGATGAGGCCGTTGCTCCAGTAGTCGCTGTAGTGCAGCGTCAGTTGGATCTTCATGCCGTTGCCTGTCACGCGGCGCGCGAGGTCGAGCATGTCGGCGGTGTCCTGGTACCCCTCGGGCAGGTAGGAGTCCGGGTAGCCGATGCGTGGGTGGTCGGGCCCGGTGGCCGTGTAGACCCGCAGCCGGGCCAGGTCCATGCCGTTGGCGGCCAGGAGCCGGACGGGGTCGGCCCGTCGCCCGCGCTCGTCGTAGTACCTGCCGCCGCTGTCCTCGACCCAGTTGAGCATGGTCAGGTCACCACCGGCGGCGAAACCGTCGTCGGCCACGGGGCGTCCGGGCCGGTCGTGGTCCCGGCCGTCCGGACCGGCCGCGCCGGCCTGGCCGGCGAGTCCGGCCAGACACGCGACGGCCAGCACGAACGCCGTGAGGCGTGCCCGCAGACGACGCCTTTGTCGTGCATATGACATACGGACCTCCGTCTTTTCTCGCGCCCACCGTCGTGGCGGCGAGGTGCGTTCATCGTCGAGGGAGCCCCGAACACTGTCAAGATGTATTCATAATTAATGTCTACTGCTAGGCTGGGTGCACCGAGCCTCCGCATTCGGAGCCCGCGCAGACCCCGAGGAGAGACCGGCCATGGCGTCGTACACCGGCAGAGGCGTCCACGGGCAGGTCGTCCACGTCCTCGGCCGGCGCATCGTCGGCGGTGACGTGCCCGAGGGGGCCACCCTCGACATGCGTGCCCTCGGGGAGGAGCTCGACGTGAGCCTCACCGTGATGCGCGAGTCCATGAAGGTGCTCGCCGGCAAGGGCCTGATAGACGCGCGCCAGAAGCGTGGCACCTTCGTCAGGGAGCGCGGCGACTGGAACCTGCTCGACGCTGACATCATCCGCTGGCAGGTCGAGAGCGGCGCAGGACAGCGCCTCATGCGGGATCTCGCCGACGTCCGCGCGATCGTCGAGCCGGCCGCGGCCCACCGCGCGGCCCTCAACCGGACGGCGGACGACCTGCGGGCCCTGGAGACCGCGCTCGACGCGATGGCCCAGGCCCACGCCCGCTCCTCCACGGACGCCGCCGAGGCCGACGCGGCGTTCCACCGTGCCCTGCTCTCCGCCACCGGCAACGAGATGCTCGCGCGCATGGACCTCCTCCTCGAGCCCGGGCTACGCGAACGCGACCGGGTCGTCCACTCCCATGGCCAGGCCGTCGACCCCGTCCCCAGCCACCGGGCCGTCCTCGACGCGATCCGCGACCAGGACCCGGCCCGCGCGGAGCTCGCCATGCTCGACCTCCTCGCCAAGGCCACTCACGACCTGGACCGGGTCACCGGCAGCGCGTCCACACCCCGCCAGCCCTGACCGCCCCCCGGAACCTCTCCACGACGCCGCGGGCGGACGAGGTCAGAACAGCAGGCTCAGCGGCATCAGCAGCAGGATGCCGACCACCGAGGCGATGGAGACGCCGACGGTGCAGGTCTTGAGCGTGCCGCGGGTGGTCTGGCCGAGCAGCGACTGCAGCAGCCAGAAGGTGTTGCTGGTGACGTGCACGGCGAAGAGCGAGCCGGTTCCGGCGGCCAGCGCGATCAGCACCGGGTCGATGCCGAGGGAGGGGGCCACGGGCGCCAGGATGCCGGCGGCCGTGATGGCCGAGATGGTGACCGAGCCGACGGCGATGTGCAGCACCGCGGCGATGACCCACACCAGCAGCAGCGGCGCGAAGGTGTCGGCGGTGAAGTAGTCGCTGAGGATGTCGCCCAGGCCGCCGGCCGACACCACGGCGGCCAGCGAGCCGCCCACCGCGGTCAGGATGAGGATCTGGCCGCTCTCCCGGAAGCCGTGGGCGATCGCGGCCTCCACCCGCTCGCGGCCCACGGCGAAGCGGCCCACGAGCACGGTGCCGACAAGGCCGGTCAGCAGGGCGACCACGGGGTCGGAGACGAACCCCAGCGTGGCGTTCTCCCAGCCCGCGGCCTCGGCGATGGCGCCGGAGGCGATCATCAGCAGCGCCACGATGAGCGGCGCGAAGCGCACCACCAGCGGCGGGCCGCCCGCCGCGCCGGCCGGGACCTCGGCGGGCGTCGAGGGGCCACCGGCCGTCCGGACCGCCCCGGGTGCCGCCGGGCCGGAACCCGCGCCGGCCGGGCCGCCCGCCTCCGCCGCCACCGCGGCGACGGCCTGGGGCACCTGCTCCGCCGTCGGCTCCCCGGCCACGTCGGCCGGCTCGGCGTCGGCCACCTCGTCCCGGGCGGGGTTCCAGAAGCCGAGCCGGAAGAGGAGGGTCATGATCGCGACCGAGACGAGGATCGTCGGGACGATCAGGACGAACCCCCAGAGCAGCATCGTGCCCAACGGGACGCCGAGCAGCGCCGCCAGCGCGAGCGTGCCGACGCCCGGCACCATGAGGACGATGCCGCACTCCAGGCCGATCGCCAGCGCGGCCGCCATCCGCGGGGTGCCGAGCGGCTCGATCCGGCGCGCGGCGGTGCGGGCCAGCGGAGCCGAGATCACCAGCAGCACGTCCAGGTAGATGGACTGCAGCAGGGTGCCGATGGTCAACGACATCGAGTACGGCAGCCGCTTGGGCCCGAACAGCCGCAGCAGATGGTTGACGAGCTGCTCGATGGCGCCCATCTCCTTCAGGATCGCGCCCATCAGCACGCCGAAGGCGATCAGCAGCCCCACCTCGGCCATGATGTCGCCGAAGCCGCCGGTGATCGTCGAGACGGTCTCGTCAAGCCCGAGCCGGGTGACCAGACCGAGGTACAGGGAGCCGAGGACCAGGGAGATCACCGGGTTGACGCGGAAGCGGACGATCAGCACGACGATGGCGAGGACCGCCACGGCCGTGTTGGCGAGGATCGCGATGTCTGACATGCGGCCTGCAATCTACTGGTAACCAATTTCCTGAGATGGCCACCCATCATCAGGACGGCTCCCTGGGTGGTCAATAGGTCGAACAGAACACGTTTCGCGATCGCTTCGCCGGATAGGCGGCCTGGCGATGACGTTGAGTAGCCGAGCCCGATCGGCTGCCGCCTTGACCCTTCCGGCGTCATCCCGCATTCTGAGTCCTCGGCTCACGATGTGAGGAGCGTGCGAATGGAGCAGGAGGACGCGGATGGGTGACACGACGGGACCCCTGGCCGGGATACGGGTGGTCGAACTGGGCAACTTCATCGCCGCCCCCTCGGCCGGCCGCCTGATGGCCGACTTCGGCGCCGAGGTGATCAAGGTCGAACGCCCCCGGGGCGGCGACGAGTTGCGGCGCTGGCGGCTCCACGAGGGCGACACCTCGCTGCTCTTCCGGGCGATGAACCGCAACAAGCGGTCCCTGACCCTGGACCTGCGACACCCGCGGGGCCGCGCGCTCGCCCTGGACCTCGTCGAGGACTGCGACATCGTGCTGGAGAACTTCCGCCCCGGCACCCTGGAGCGCTGGGGCCTGGGCGCCGACCGGCTGCGCGCGGCCAACTCCGGCCTGATCCTCGTGCGCATCTCTGGATACGGGCAGACCGGCCCCTACCGCGACCGGCCCGGATTCGGCGGCGTCGCCGAGGCCGTCGGCGGCCTGCGGCACCTCACCGGCTTCCCCGACCGGCCGCCCACCCGCGTCGGCATCAGCCTCGCCGACTCGGTCGCCGGCCTGTACGCGGTCATCGGAGCCCTCGCCGCCCTGCACCGCCGCCGCACCACCGGCAGGGGCGACGAGGTGGACGTCGCCCTCTACGAGGCCGTCTACTCGTTGATGGAGTCGCTCACCCCCGACTACGACGCCTTCCGCGTCGAGCGCGAGCGCACCGGCAGCTCCCTGCCGGGCGTGGCGCCGTCCAACACCTACCGCTGCGCGGACGGCCGTTACGTGGTGATCGCCGGCAACGGCGACTCCATCTTCCGGCGTCTGACCGCGGTCATCGACCGGCCCGAGCTCGGCGAGGACCCGCGTCTCGCCGACAACGCCGGCCGGGTGGCGCACGTCGACGAACTCGACGCCGCCATCGCCGCCTGGACCGCCGGCCTGCCACACGAGGAGGTGCTGCGGCGCCTCGACGAGGGGCAGATCCCCTCGGGCCCGATCTACACCGCCGCCGAGATCTCCAAGGACCCGCACTACGCGGCCCGCGGCATGCTGGAACGCCACCCGGTGACCATCGCCCCCGGCGACCGCCGGGAGGTGGCGTTCCCCGGAATCGTTCCCCGCTTCCGCGAAGACCCGGGCCGCACCCGCTGGCTCGGCCCCGACCTCGGCGAGCACACCGACGCCGTGCTGGGGGAACTCGGCGTCGACGCCGACCGTATCGAGGAACTGCGACAGCTGGGAGTGGTCTGAATGCGTGCCCCGGAACCCGCCGTCGAACCGGCCGACCGTGCCGACCGCGTCCTCATCACGGACGTGCTGCTGCGCGACGGCTTCCAGATCGAACCCGCCGTCGTCCCGACCGCCGACAAGGTCCGCCTCGCGCACGGGCTGCTGGACGCCGGCCTCACCTCCCTGGAGATCGGCTCCTTCGTCCACCCGGACAAGGTCCCGCAGATGGCCGACACCGACCGGCTCGTCGCCGAGCTGCGCCCCGGCGAGTCCGCCACCCTCCACACCCTGGTCCTCAACGAGCGCGGCGCCCGCCGCGCCGTGGCCGCCGGGGCCCGCGCCGTCCGCCTCGTGGTCTCCGCGAGCGACGGCCACAGCCGGGCCAACGCCGGGGCCCCCACCCACGCCGCGGTGGATCGGCTCGCCGCCGCCGTCGACGTGCTCGGCGGCGCCGGGGTGCCGGTCGAAGCCACCATCGCCACGGCGTTCCTGTGCCCCTTCGACGGGGAGACGAGCCCCGACCGGGTGGTGGAACTGGCCCGCCGGCTGGCCGCGTTCGGCATCCGCGTGCTGCACCTCGCCGACACCATCGGCGCGGCCAGCCCCTGGCACGTCCACCGCACCGTCTCCGCCGTGCGCGACGCGCTGCCGGAGCTGCCGCTCGGCCTGCACCTGCACAACACCTACGGCATGGCCTCGGCCAACGCCTGGGAGGCGTTGCGGCTCGGGATCCGCCGCTTCGACGCCGCGGTCGGCGGCATCGGCGGCTGCCCCTTCGCTCCGGGCGCGGCCGGCAACATCGCCACCGACGACCTCGTCAACCTCTGCCACCACGCCGGCTTCGCCACCGGCGTCGACCCCGGCCGGCTGGTCGCCGTCCGCGACGAGGTCCGCACCCTGCTCGGCCGCCGGCTCGACTCCGCGCTGTCCGCGGTGCCCGCGGCGCCCGTTCCGCCGCGCGTCCGGGAAGGGCGTACGGTATGACCTCAAGATGACGACGAGCGACAAGGCGGGCACGACGCCACTGCTGGTCCTCCAGAAGATCCGCCAGATCCTGGAGTGCTTCACCATCGAGGCGCCGGAGCTCACCCTCCAGCAGATCACGCGCGCCACCGGCCTTCCGACCAGCACCTGCCAGCGCCTCGTGCACAACCTGCTGCGCGAGGGCTTCCTCGACCGCAACGGCGACACCTACCGCATCGGCCTCGGCCTGGTGCGGTGGGCCGCCCCCGGCACCTTCGGCCTGGACCTGGTGCAGCTGACCAGGCCGGCGCTCGAGCACCTACGGGACCGCACCGGCGAGACCGCCTGCCTGTATGTGCGCGACGGCGCCTACCGCACCGTCGTCGCGCTCGCCGAGACCCACCACGTGGTGATGCGACTCTTCATGGTCGGCATGGTGATGTCCCTCCACGCCGGCTCCGCCGGCAAGGTCTTCATGGCCTTCGACCCCACGGCCCGCCGCGCCGCCGTCAGCCACGGCCTGACCCAGCACACCGCGCGCACGATCGTGGACATCGACCTCCTCGACCGGCAGCTCGCGGAGATCCGGCGCACCGGCTACTCGGCGACCTTCGAGGAACGCGACGTCGGCGCGGCCTCCGTCAGCGCCCCCGTCTTCGGGAACACCGGCGACATCGTGGCCGCCCTCGGCATCGGCGCCCCCACCCAGCGCCTCACCCCCGCCGACGTCCCCCGCATCGTCCCGGCCGTCACCGACGCCTCCGAGGAGGCCTCCCGTGCCCTCGGCTACCGCCCGGGCATCCGCCCGGCGCCGTAGCCGGGGTGAGTGGGACGACGAGACCGACCGGGGTGGCGACGACACTTCTCGGCGTCGGGTGGACCGCTCCGGTCAGGCGGCGGTCAGGTCGAAGGACTCGGCGGTGCCGATCGTGGTCCTGCTGGCGATGAGCGCGGCGGCGCCACCGTTGTCGGCGCACACGTACTGGTTGTTGGCCTGGGCGCGGAGGCTGACGGTGCCGTCGGCGTTGTCGATCCGCCGGAACGTCTCCCAGACGCCGATGGCGGTGCGGTTGGCGATGAGCGCGGCGGCGCCGCCGTTCTCCGCGCACACGTACTGGTTGTTGGCGTGGGAGCGCAGCGCGACGTCGCCGCCGCCCAGGTCGACCAGGTCGAACCGCTCCCAGGGCCCGACGGCGGTTCGGTTGGCGATGAGCGCCGAGGCGCCGGCGTCGTCGGCGCACACGTACTGGTTGTTGGCGCGGGCCCGCAGGCTGATCACCCTGGTGGCGCGGGGAGCGAACTGGTAGGTGGTGCCGGCGGTGGCGGTGAAGGTCACCACGCCGGCCTCCGGTCGTTGCACGGTGACCGGCTGGCCGCCGGTGGTCACGTCCACCGGGACGGCGGTGCGGACGCGGACCGTGCCGGCGGCGCGGGGGCGCAGGGTGGCCCGGGTGAGCACGCCGCCCGCCCAGGCGAGGTCGACGGTGTGGCCGCCCCTGGCGAGCAGTCCGGTGACCTGGCCGGCGGGCAGTTCGGGCGGCAGCGCGGGCAGCAGGTGCGTCTCACCGGCGTGGGAGTGCAGGAGCCATTCGGCGATGCCGGCGGTGGCGCCGAAGTTGCCGTCGATCTGGAACGGCGGGTGCAGACAGAAGAGGTTGGGGGCGGTGCGCTCCGGGGTGAGCTGGGCGCGCAGCAACTGGTAGGAGCGGGCGCCGTCCTCAAGCCGGGCCCAGAAGTTGATCTTCCAGGCCAGGGACCAGCCGGTGCCGGCGTCCCCCCGCCGTTGCAGCGTGACACGCGCCGCCTGGGCCAGCGACGGGGTGCCGCGGACGGTGATCTGGTTGCTCGGGTGGAGTCCGTAGAGGTGGGAGACGTGCCGGTGGGTCTGTTCGGGGGCGCCGGCGTCCCAGTCGGCCTGCCACTCCTGGATCTGGCCCTGGGCGCCCACCCTGGTCGGCGCGAGCCGGTCGCGCAGCGACAGGACCCGGGTGCGGAAGTCGGCGTCGGTGCCCAGCAGTGCGGCGGCGTCGGCCACGGCCTGGAAGAGGTCCCGGAGGATCTGCATGTCCATGGTGGGCCCGGCGCATACGGAGACGCCCGAGTGGTGGGGGTTCTCCGGCGAGTTGGACGGGTTGGTCACCATGAACCCGGTGCCCGGGTCCTGCACGAGAGTGTCGACGAAGAACTGCGCGGCGCCCCTGAGCGCGGGGTAGCGGGCCCGCAGCGCCGACAGGTCGCCGGTGAAGCGGTAGTGCTCCCAGATGTGCAGCGCCATCCAGGCGCCGCCGGTCTGCCACATGCCCCACAGGGCCCCGTCGACGGGCGCGGTGCCGCGCCAGCCGTCGGTGTTGTGGTGGCACACCCACCCGCCGGCGCCGTACTGCAGCCGGGCCGTCGTCGTGCCGGCGACCGACAGGTCGTCGACCAGCCGGAGCGCCGGTTCCATCATCTCGACGAGGTTGGTGGGGCCGGCGGGCCAGTAGTTCATCTCGGTGTTGATGTTGACGGTGTACTTGGAGCTCCACGACGGGCGCAGCGCCTCGTTCCAGACGCCCTGGAGGTTGGCCGGCTGGGTGCCGGGCCGGGAGCTGGAGATCAGCAGGTACCGGCCGAACTGGAAGAACAGAGCGACCAGTTGCGGGTCGTCGCCGGCGGCGAAGCCGGCCACCCGCTGGTCGGTCGGCAGCTCGGCCGCCGACGAGGTGCCAAGGTCGAGGGTGGTCCGGCCGAAGTACCGCTGGTACTCGGCGAGGTGGCGGGACCTGAGCTGGTCGTAGGACTGGTTGCCGGCCGCCTGGAGGGGGGTGAGCGCGCGGCCGTTCTGGTCCCCGGTCAGGTCGCGGTAACTGGTGTAGTTCGTGCCCATCGAGATCAGCAGGGTCACCGCGTCCGCGTTGGCCACGGTGAGCGTGCCGTTCTGGCTGGTGACCGTGCCGCCGCTGGTGCGCACGCTGGCCAGCGCGCGGAACCTGACCCGGCCGGAGAGGTTGTCCACGGTCTCGCCCGAGCCGTCGAGCCCGATGGTCAGCGGGTCGGGGGAGTGTCGGGAGGTGTTGGGCTGCAGGCTGTCGAAGGCGGCCGAGAACGAGATCCGGCCGGCGGTCGACGCGGTCAGCCGGACCACGATCACCTGGTCCGCCGCGCTGGCGAAAACCTCCCTGGTGTGGGTGACGCCGTCGCGTGTGTAGCGGGTCAGGGCGATGGCGGTGGCGAGGTCGAGCTCGCGGTGGTAGCCGCTGGCGGTGCCGCCGGAGGGGAACGTCAGCCGCAGGTTCCCCACCGTCTGGTAGGGCATCTGGCCCCGGGGGGTCCCCATGAACTGACTGTCGATCAGCGACTGGGCGGCGGACCACTCGTTGTTGAAGACCCGACGTCGGATCTCCGGCAGGTTGGCCAGGCCGTCCGGGTCGGCCGGGTCGTAGGGGCCGCCGCCCCAGACGGTGTCCTCGTTCAGCTGGAGCCGTTCGCTCTCCACGCCGCCGAACACCATGGCGCCGAGCCGTCCGTTGCCGATGGGCAGCGCCCGCAGCCATTCGGTGGCAGGGCCGGTGTACCGCAGGCGCAGCGGTTCTTCGGCGAGTGGCAGGTCGGTCGCGGTGGAAGCAGTGGTGGCGGCCCGTGCGGTCGTGGCGGCGGCGCCGGCGGCCACGCCGGCGGCCGCGGAGAGGGCGAGGAAGTGCCGGCGGTTCGGGCGGGGAAGCATGGCGGCTCCTGGGTGAGGGGGCACGACGGATCGCCTCCGGCGCGGCCCACGGGTGGTGCCGCGCCGGGGCGGTGGAGGGAGCGGGGCGGCGCGGCGGGCTCAGCGGGCGAACTGCCACCAGTTGACGTTGAAGAGGAAACCGCTGCCGCCGGTGAACCGGAGGTAGAGGTCGCGGGTTCCGGTGGCGCCGGTGACCGGGCAGGAGACGGTGGTCCAGGTCTGCCAGCCTCCGGTGCCGGGCACCGTGCACGTCGCCGCCCGTGGGCCGGTGGTGCTGTCCAGGCGCACTTCGATGGTGCCGCCGCCGGCTGCCGAGGCCACCCTGGCGGTGAAGGTGCTCGCTCCGGTGCCGAAGGCGGTGCCCCTGATCCTGAGCCAGTCGCCGTTGTCGATGTAACCGACGTTCATCCCGCCCTCACTGGACGGTTCCGTCTCGACGCCGGAGGCCCAGGCGCTGGTCTCGGCCTCCTGGCGGACGAACGGGTTGAGCGTGCCCAGTTGTGGCACGCCGGCGGTGGTCATGTTGATCGTCGGGATGGTGCCGTCGGCGTTGTACTGGAACCTCTCGACGGCGACGGAGCGGGTGAAGCCGCCGCCTCCCGGCAGGGCGCCGTTGTGGTAGAAGAAGTACGAGTTGCCGCGGAAGTCGATGACTCCGGGGTGGTTGGTGAAGCTGCTGCCCTGCGTGGGCATGATCGTTCCGCGGAAGGTCCAGGGCCCGGTGGGTCCTGGGGCCGTGGAGTAGGCGATGGATTCCGAGCAGCAGTTCGCCGCGAAGACCATGTAGTAGAGGCCGTTGCGTTTGTAGACCCACGGCCCCTCCTCGTAGAGGGTCGGGCGGGACGGGTTCCCGTCGCGTCGGCCGAAGCCCGCGGTGGTGAGGGGGATCTGGGTGGGGCCGCCCGTGAAGGAGACCATGTCGGGGTTGAGCCGCACGTACCAGAGGTTGGGGTTGCCCCAGTAGAGGTAGGCCTGCCCGTCGTCGTCGATGAACACGGCGGGGTCGATCTCGCCGTTCTCGACGAGCGGGCGTCCCAGGGCGTCCCGGAACGGCCCGGTGGGGCTGTCCGAGACGGCCACGCCGATGGCCATCCGCCCGGTGGCCCGGTTGGTCACCGGCACGTACCAGTAGAACTGGTTGTTCCTGGCCACGACATGGCCCGCCCAGGCGTCGGAACTCGCCCAGCTGAACGTGGCCAGACTCAGCGGTGAGCCGTGATCGGTCCAGTTCACCATGTCGGAGGAGGAGAACACCCGCCAGTCCCGCATGGTGAACCAGGTCGAGCCGTCCTCGTCGTGGCCGGTGTAGAGGTAGACCCGGTCGTTGTGGACGATGGGCGCCGGGTCGGCGGTGTAGATGGTCTGGACGATGGGGTTGTCGGCCCTCGCTGTGCCGCCCTGGAACAGGGTCATGACGCAGAGCAGGCTCACCAGCCAGGCGACGGCGCGCCTGGCGGTCCGACGAGCCAGGAGCGGTGTTCTCGGTGTCACGATCACTCCTCAGGTGTGGGGTTCCGGTCGTGCCGGGGGACGGTGTCCGCGCCGGGGCCGCCCCGACCCCTAGGCGTCGCCCACGGGGCGCCGGGACAGGGCCATCGCGTCCTGGACGGCGGGCAGGGGCCGCAACCGGTAGGCGTACGTGTACTCCCGGTCGGGGAACAGCTTGTAGGCGTCGAGGGTGTGGGCTCCCCAGGTGTCGTTGCCGCCGACGCCCATCTGCCGGTGGTTCAGCCGCAGGACGACCTCCGGCCGGGGCGACAGCTGGTACTCGTGACGGGTCTCGGCGGACAGGTCCTCGGGCGTGAAGTGTGAGGCGTTCACCTCCAAAAGGCCCTCGCCGTAGGCGAGCAGGCCCCTGCCCTGGGCGTCGACCAGCGCGACCCACCGGACGTCGGTCTTGTTGCCGTTCTCTTGGGGGCGGAGGTACCTGGTCCACTGGTCGCCGACCGTCGAGGAGTACACGCCGACGTCGGAGCCGGTGTGGCGGTCCCAGTGGTTCTCCTCGGGCCCCCGGCCGTAGTAGTGCATCCCCTCCAGGGCGCCCGGCAGGAACAGGATCGTCCCGACCTCCGGTATGTAGGGCAGGCTCGACGAGCCGGGGCTCAGCGTGTTGGCGACCCTGATCTCGCCGTTGCCGTAGACCGTGTACGTGGTGGTGTACTGGGAGGTGGTGCCGGTCGGCAGGGTGCCCTGGACGGCGACCCGGACCGCGCGGTCGGACAGCCGCTGGACGTCGACGCCGGTCACGGTGCGGTTGGCCCCGGCGCGTCGCCAGGTGGCGTTGCGGGTCGGATGGCCGTTGCCCCGGTCGTTGTCGTTGGGCGCCCGCCAGAAGTTGGGCACCGGACCTGAGCTCACCAGGCGCGTGCCCAGCGCCTCGTACGAGGTCATGAGGCCCGTCGACCTGGCGATGGTGACGGTGAAGTCGGAACCGCGCACGGTGATGGTGCCGCCGCTGTCCGAGACGGTCAGCGTCGGCACCCGCGTGACGGGGGTCGGCACGATCGGCGGGCTGTCGAAGTCGACGGGCAGCTGCTGCTTGCCCACCTCGAACCCGGCCTCGGCCCAGGGGGTGGCGGAGCGGAGGGCGAAGGAGAGCTGGAGGAAGTGCTCGGCGCCCGGCGACGGGTTGGCCGGCCGTCGGATCGGGAGGGCCACGGTCCTGGTGGACAGCGGTGGGACGTCGAGCTGCGCGGCGGTGAGGGTGCCGCGCTGGACGACCCGCCCGTCGGCGACCAGGGCCCAGGCGCCGGTGAACTCGTTGACGTTGGTGAACAGGTACTCGTTGGTGATCCGGATGACCCCGGCGGTGACGTCGGCGCCGGCGGACACGTTGACGGCCTGGTAGATCTGCTTGACCTCGACGGCCTTGCCGGCCGGTCGCCGCTCGGCGTCGAGGATGCCGTTTCCGCAGAAGTTGCCGGCGAAGTCGGGCCGGTCGCCCCAGTCACCGCCGTAGGAGAGGTACGTCCGCCCGCCGCCCGACGGGATCGGCCAGCGCAGCGCCTCGTCGGCGAAGTCCCAGATGAACCCGCCCTGGAGGACCGGGTGACTCCGGATGATGTCCCAGTACTCCTTGAGGTTGCCGGTGGAGTTGCCCATGGAGTGGGCGTACTCGTGCATCACGTACGGCCGGCGGTCGCTGGCGCGGGCGCGTGCCTCCACCTGGGCGGGCGACTCGTAGCCCTCGACGCGGAGATCGCTGACCTCAGGGCGGTTGTCGCCCTGGTACTGGATGATCCGGGTGGGGTCGGTCGCGCGGATCCAGTTCCGCATGGTGACGAAGTTGTCGCCCGCGCCCGCCTCGTTGCCGAGGGACCAGATGACGACCGACGGATGGTTCTTGTCGCGGTGCACCATCGCGGCGGCCCGGTCGATCACCGGCGCGGTCCAGTCCGTCCTGGAGGCCGGGTAGTCGCGCATGACACCGTGCGTCTCCAGGTTGGCCTCGTCCATCACGTAGAGGCCGTACTCGTCGGCGAGTTCGTACCACACGGGGTTGTTGGGGTAGTGCGCGGTGCGGACGGCGTTGATGTTGAGCCGCTTCATCGCCCTGATATCGCGGACCATGTCCTCCCGGGTCAGGGCCGCCCCGCGGTCGGCGTCGATCTCGTGCCGGTTGACGCCGCGCAGCGACACCGGTCGGCCGTTGATCCGGATCAGGCCGCCCCGGAGCGCGAACTCGCGGAAGCCGACCCGGGCCGACACGGTCTGGACGACGGCGCCCGATGGGTCCCGCAACTGGAGCACGGCGGTGTACAGCTCGGGGTGTTCGGCCGACCAGAGCCTCGGACTCGGCACGCTCCTGGAGGCGCGGGCGGTGACGTCCTGTCCCGGTGGGGCGGAGCCGATGTCGGCGGTGAGGCGCAGCGTGCCGGACCAGACCGGCCGCCGCTCGGCGTCGTGGAGCTGGGTCTCCACGGTGTAGGTGCCTGATCGCTGGGCGCCGCTGTTGCGGATCTGGGCGGTGACCGCCAGGTCGGCGTTGGTGTGGTTGTCCCGCAGCCTGGTGCCGAGGGTGAAGTCCCGCAGGTGCACCGTGGGCAGCGAGTAGAGGTAGACCGACCGGAAGATGCCGGAGAGCCGGATCATGTCCTGGTTCTCCATCCAGTCCCCGTCCGGGAACCGGAAGACCTCGACGGCGACCAGGTTGGTCCCCGCGCGGACGTGGTCGGTGATGTCGAACTCCGCCGGGGTGTAGGAGCCCTCCCGGTAGCCGACCCGCGTCCCGTTGACCCAGACGTAGAAGCCGGCCTTGACGCCTTCGAAGTGGATGTGGACGCGCCGGCCCTGCCACCCGGCCGGCAGTTGGAACGTACGGCGGTACTGCCCGACCGGGTTGAACCGCGTCGGCACCTCGGGCGGCAGCGGGGCCTCGCTCTGCCCGCTGGCGCCCCACCACGGGTAGGCGATGTTCACGTAGATGGGGAAGTCGTAGCCGTGCAACTGCCAGTTGGACGGCACCGGGATGGTGTCCCAGGAGCTGTCGTCGACGTCGGTCCGGTGGAAGTCGGGGTCCCGGTCGTGCGGCCGGTCGACGTGCTGGAACCGCCAGGTGCCGTCGAGGCCGAGCCGGTAGGGCGAGTCGGTGCGGTCCCCAGCCAGCGCCTGCTGGCGGTCGGCGTAGGGCATGAACGTGGCGTGCGGCGGCTCGGAGTTGACCTCGAAGATCCCGATGTTGTTCCGCCACTCCGGGTGCCCGTTGGGTGGGGAGGGCCACTCGTCGGCCAGCGCGTCGGCCGACGGGGCACCGGCCGACGGGGCACCGGTGGCGGCGACCGTGGTCCCCGCCACCGGGGGTACGGCCGCAGTGCCCAGGGCGACGAGACCGCCGCCGAGGAGCGTGCGACGGTGGACCAGCGGGCGCCGCTCCGGTGTACCAGTCATCTGGGTTGCTTCTTTCTGTGCTGGTCGCCGCGCACTCAGTAGACGACCTGGAAGGTGGCGTCGGCTCGGTCCCCGGCGGGGGAGCCCGGGCCCAGGGGGTCGATCCGCAGCACGTAGTTCGCGTGCCGCAGGTAGCGGTCCGGGTAGTTGTGCGAGCGGAACGACGTCCACGAGGCGTCGGCGAGGCCGGCGACGCGGTGGAAGGTGGCGTCCGCGGCGAAGCCGGCGGACCCGTCGTTGGCGTCCAGGCGCATCACGTAGCCGGAGTGCCGCAGGTAGCGGCCGGGGAGGTTGACCGACTCGAAGGAGACGCCGGCCGGGTTCGCCAGCCCGGCCACCAGGCGCCACTGTGATTCGGGGTAGGGGTCGAACGGGTAGGCGTCGACGCGGGCCGCCGAGTCGAGGTGCCGGATCACGCGGTCGGGCTCGTTGTACGACCTGATGCGGTGCCAGGAGGGTGCCCTCCAGCGGGCCAGCAGGTTGTCGTACTCGGTGGTGGTGATGGGGCAGATCGTGGCGTGCTTGGCGTTGAGCGGCTGGGTGTAGTCGAACTTGCCGACGGGGGTCCAGTTGTCCCTGGTGATGTCGTTGCTGGTCCAGAGTTGCAGCTCGGCGTTGGCGGGGCTGAAGGAGTCGCCCCACAGGTACCACTGGTCGCGGGTGTTGTCCTTGTGGACGATGGGGGCCTCGATGGCGCCGCTGATCACGCCGGCGGTGTAGGTGCCGTTGTCGAAGCTGCGCGGCTGGAGAGACGCGGAGCGGGCGCCGTACAGCCGGCCGTTCGCGAGGTTCTTGTAGTAGAGGTAGTTGCCGTTCGGGGTGGTGTGCATCGTGGCGTCGAGTACGCCGAAGCCCGGGTAGAAGAACTCCTGGGTGGCGCTGACGGTGACGAAGTCGCTGGTGTAGTTCACCCAGAACGCATCGCGGCCGTTGATGTTGGCCGAGTAGAGGATGCCGTACTGGCCGCGGGAGGCGTCCCAGAACGCCTCGGGGGCCCAGGTGTGGGCGACCCGGTCGTGCATCCGCAGCCGCCGGTAGCCGGTGAAGGAGCGCAGGTCGACCGAGTCCCAGGCGTGGATGTACTGGTTGTTCCGGCCGAAGTCGAGCCCGTACAGGTCGGTGGCGAGGACGACGAAGGTGCCGTCCTGCCTGCGCAGGATGAACGGGTCCCGCAGGCCGCCCGTGCCGGCCGTGGGCGTGGCGACGGGCTGGTTCTCGTTCAGCGGGATCCAGTTCAGGCCGTCGCGGCTGATGGCGAGGTGGAGGGCGTACCGCGCGCCCAGCATGTCGGGTGACTCGGTGAAGTAGCCCATCACGAACGCGCCGTACGTCTGTGCCGCGGCTGCCCGCCCGGCCAGTGTCGGAATTCCGGCGGTGGCCAGCGTGAGCGATGCGGCGCCCCAGGTCAGGAAGGTGCGTCGAGTGCGCATGGCGTTCCGTTTCTCGGTGCGGTCGGGGCCCGGGCCCGGGGGCGCGCCGTCGCGCCCCCGGGCCGCGTGGCGACTTCTCAGGAGCGGGCCCATCGCTGGTTGGGCTGGCCGTTGCAGGTCCACAGGATCACGGGGGTCCCGTTGGCGGTGCCGGCCTGGTTGACGTCCAGGCACAGGCCGGACTGGGCGTTGCGGATGGATCCGTCGGCCGCCAGGGTCCAGCGTTGGTTGGCTTGGCCGTTGCAGGTCCAGGTGATCACCCGGGTGCCGTTGGTGGTGCCCTGGTTGTAGGCGTCCAGGCACTTGTCGCCGAAGACGCGGATCTCGCCGCCGGCCCAGGTGGTCCATGCCTGGTTGGCGGCCGTGTGGCAGTCCCAGATCAGCGTGGTCGCGCCGGCGGCGGTCGAGGCGTTGTCGACGTCGAGGCAGCGTCCCGAGCCGGCGCCGCGCAGCCGGGAGGTGGTGTTCTCCAGCGGGGTGCCGCCGGACACCCGGTAGACCGCGACGCCGTGCGCCGCCACGCTCGCGGAGATCTGGCCGCCGCTGGAGGAAGTGCCGCCGGTCCACAGGTCGGTGAGGGTGAAGCTGCCGCCGGACAGGCCGATCTGGGCCGCCGTGGTGGTGATGGTGGTGGTGGCGGAGCCCCGGTTGAACAGGCCGACCGCCACCGAGCCGTCGGCGAGCGGCTTGGCGAACACCTCGACGTTGCCGTCGTCGCGCACCCGTCGGCCGCCCGCGCCGAGCGGGTCCTGGTTCACGGAGAGCAGGCGCGGGTTGCGCAGGATGGCGCTGACGTCGGCGGACATGGTGCGGATGTCGTTGCCCGCCATCAGCGGCGCGGCCATCAGGGACCACAGCGCGAAGTGTGACCGCGCCTCGGTCAGGGTGAGGCCCGGCCGGCCGACGACCAGCATGTCCGGGTCGTTCCAGTGCCCTGGCCCGGCCTGGGCGGCCAGCGGGGCGTTGATGTCGACGACGTTGCCCACGCCCATCGGGTAGCTGTTGGTGTTGCCGTTCTGCCAGATGTCCAGCAGGTCCTCGGTGGTGCGCCACAGGTCGGCGACCTGACCCCAGTCGTAGGTGGAGCCCGTGATCGCGTGGAAGCTGTTGGGGTTGATGCTGTAGACGATCGGGCGTCCCGTGGCGCGCAGGGCGTCCCGCATCAGCGTGAACCGGGCGATCTGCTCCTCACGGGTGCCGTCCGGGGAACACCAGTCGTACTTGAGGTAGTCCACGCCCCAGGAGGCGAAGGTGTTGGCGTCCTGTACCTCGTGCCCCATGCTCCCGGTGGAGCCGGGGTGCGTGCCGACGCGTTGGGCGCAGGTGCGTTCGGTGGGTACCTGGTAGATGCCGAACTTGAGCCCACGGCTGTGGATGTAGTCGCCCAGGGCCCGCATGCCGCTGGGGAACCGGGTCGGATGGGCGCGCAGGTTGCCCTGGGCGTCGCGCTGGGGGTCGAACCAGCAGTCGTCGACCACCACGTACTGGTAGCCGGCGTCCCGCATGCCCGAGCTCACCATGGCGTCGGCGGCCTGGCGGATCACCGTCTCGTTGACGCCAGCGCAACCGAAGCTGTTCCAGCTGTTCCACCCCAGCGGCGGGGTGAGCGCCGGGCTTCCTGGCGCGGCCTGGGCCGACGGCTCGGCCGGTGCCTGGGCCGGTGCCTGGGCCGGCGTGGTGAAGAGCATCGTCATCGCGACCGCCGCTGCCGCCAGCAGGTGGGGCAGCCGTCCGCGGATCAGGGTGCGCATGTGTGGCCCTTTCTCGACTTCTCGACGGACGGGACGCCGATGGGCCCCACCCTCCCGGTGCGGGCGCCGTGGACGGCGCCCGCTGGCCCGTCCAAAGGCGGGAGGGTGGAGCGGCGTGGGGGGAAAACGGGTCAGAACTGGGTGAAGAACCGCCAGGTCTCGCCGGGGAGCCAGGTGCGGGAGCCGCTGTCGCCGGGGGCGCCGTCCTGGGGGGCGGCGATGTGGCCCCCGTCGAACGCGGCCCAGGTGACCGGGCGTCCTGAGGCACAGCCGGAGTAGGTGGTGGTGATGTGCCGCAGGCTGCCCTGGGGCGGTTCTGGCGGGCTCTGGGCGGTGCAGCCGTTGTTCCTGACGAACCGGTCGCGCATGGAGCGGCCGTTCGCGATGTTGTCGCTGACGCCGTGGGCGGCGAAGTAGGCGACGGACCCGGTGCCGCCGCTGCATCCGCTGATCTGGCCTGGCGCGCCGTAGACCGCGACGGCGCGGAAGGTGTTGGGGCGGGAGCAGGCCAGGGAGTAGCTCATGGCGCCGCCGTAGCTGAAGCCGAGGGCGAAACGCCGTGAGGTGTCGACGCACAGGTCGGCCTCGATGCGGCGCAGCAGGTCGTCGACGAAGGTGACGTCCTGGCCGCCTGTGTTGGGCCAGGCGTTGCTGATGCCCTGGGGGGCGACGAAGATGGTGCTGTTGTTCGCCAGTCGCTTGAGGCCGTAGTAGGCCCAGACGTCCCGCTCCACGGTCTGGCCGGTGGCGACGTCGGTGGCGGTGCCGCCCCACCAGTGGAAGCCGAGGACCAGTCGGTAGGGGCGGTTGCGGTCGTAGCCGTCGGGGACGTCCAGGATGAAGCTGCGGTTGGTGCCGCCGCTCTGGATCGTGTGGGTGCCGTCGCCCAGCGTGGGTGCCTGGCCGCAGGCGGCGGACGTCACGGCGGTGCTGTCGGCCTCGCTGGACGGGGAGTTGGCCCCGGGGGTGCCGGCCGCCGCCTGGCCGCCGGTGACCATGGCGAGGAGCGCCGCGGCCACGAGGGGCACGGATAACAACCTACGCAGCGACATCGCGTGACTCCTTGATTGTCGACATGCCTGACATGGCTCTCCTTGGTGCCGGGAACGTGTCCGAGGCGGTGCCGCGGGTGACCGCGACGGCATGGCAGGGGGAGGCACGGACGGTTCCGGGGCGGCTCTGCCGGAGGCTCCCGACACACGAGAGCGCCTGTCGTCCTCAGGCGTTCAGCATCGTGACGCACGTGTGGTGGGGGCCACCGGTACGGAAGGTGGTTGGTGCGCGTGCTCTCGTGCGATGGCCTGCTGGCCGGCGGAGCAACCCCGAGTGTCGTTCGAGACCACGAACGGCAGTCGGGGCGTCAGACATGGAGCATAGGAGCCTCGCGTGGAGTGTCAACCTCTCCGTCGGCTGGTTGTTTCGGGAAATCGAGCGAATGTGATCGCACGGGGGCGGCGAATGGGGATAAGGCGCCCATGCATTCGACTCGGTGTCAGGGGATATCAGCGAAATGATCGATGCCTTCGCTGGAATTCACTCGGGAAGAGCCGGAAGGCTCACCCGCCCTGGCGCTCCTGCCACAGCAGCCATCGCAGGATCGACGGGTCCTCGTACGTCGGCCCGTACGCGGCGTGGTAGTCCGGCTCGGAGAAGGCTTCGTTGCCGTACTCGGTGTACCGGACGAG
This sequence comes from Streptomyces sp. NPDC127098, assembly GCF_042722465.1. Classification (NCBI taxonomy): domain Bacteria; kingdom Bacillati; phylum Actinomycetota; class Actinomycetes; order Kitasatosporales; family Streptomycetaceae; genus Streptomyces; species Streptomyces sp. NPDC127098. The sequence goes on along the minus strand of NZ_JBHXFJ010000001.1, from coordinate 191,745 downwards.
GTCCTCGATCTCCTCCGGGGCGGCGCCGGCGGCCCGATACGCGTCGCGCAGCAGCTGTGCCGAGTCGCGTCCGTAACTCACGGGCAACAGGTGGTCGTTGAGGCCGTGGGTGATCCAGACGGGCGTCTCGGAGGCGGCGATCCGCTCCGCCTGGTCGGCGCTGACGCGGAAGCCGCCGGTGACCAGCGCGGCGCTGAACAGACCCGGCTGCTCGGCCAGTGCCTCCCAGGCGAGGGTGGAGCCGTAGGACACGGTCGACGCGTACACGCGGTCGGGATCCACGGCGTGGGAGCCCGTGAAGTCCGCGACCAGCGCGGCCATGATCTCCGCCTCGGCCGGGGCGCCGACCCGCTGGTTCTGCGGCGCGAGCACGATGACGTCCTCGTCGGTCCCCGTCCACTCCGAGCCCAGCCAGGCGGTGGCCGGGATGTCGGCGGCGAGCTGGACGCCCAGGTTGTCGCCGTCCCAGCCCATGCCGTGGCCGGGCAGGATCACCATCAACGGGTAGCGCCGCCGGGGGTCGTAGTCGCTCGGCAGGTGGTAGGCGTACGGCAGGACCATGCCGTTCCTGAGATACGTGTCCTGCGCGAACTCGTCGACCAGCAGGTCGACCGGACGGCCCGTCAGCGGGTGCGCGGTCGACGAGCCGGGGGACAGCAGCCTGCCCCGGCCGTCGCCGTGGCCGGGCTGGGCGTAGACGTCCTCGTTCTGGGTGACCCGGGTCGGCAGGTCCTCGTTGACCTTCACCGAGCAGCGGACCGTCGGGCACCGGGAGACGATGACGGTGTTGCCGCCGGGGTCGGTCGGCGCCAGTTCGACGACGACGTAGCGGCCGGCCCTCGACCTGCCGTCCTCCCGCAGCTCCGGCGCGCTGTTGGTGTAGATCCGGGTGACGGTCCGGTCCGCGAACCGGTCGAGGTCCTCGATCGGGTTGTAGCGGAAGTTGTAGACGCTGTCGGTGACGGTGAAGGTGTCCGCGTCGAGCGTCCGTGGGTTGACGGTGGCGGCGTACTCGACGGCCACGGCCTCGACCTTCTGGCCGTAGGTGTGCACCCGCGTGATGGCGGTGACGCCGCGGACCCCGCTCTCCGGCCTTCCCGAGGTCGAAGCCGCGGTGGGCGCCGCGGTCGACACGGGCGCGAACAGCGTGCCGAGCAGGGCCAGGGTGGTGAGGGGTACGGCGAGACGGCGAATGGGCATGGGTGACCTCCGGTCGGTCCGGCTGCCTCGGCGAAAAGGGGCGGTGACCGCCCGGGGCGAGGCTGCCCGCAAGGCGCTAAATCGTGTTAGCGACGCGGAGGAGTCTCTTGGCGCGCCCGACGGGTGTCAAGACCGTCGACGTGACGAAGCCGTCAGTGGGCCGGTGCGGCCACCGAGCCGCGCAGACGGACCGGCATGGGAACCCGGTGCGAGCCGCCGTCGGGTTCGAGCCCCTCGCGGTGCCGGTCGATTTCGGCGAAGAGGACGTCGACGGCCTTGCGGCCCAACTCGTAGTGGGGGAGGGCGACGGTGGTGAGCTTCGGTCGGATCCAGGTCGCGATGGGGTGGTCGTCGAACGAGACGACGGAGACGTCGTCGGGCACCCTCAGGCCGGCGCCGTCGAGCGCCTGGTAGGCGCCGAGGGCGAGCCGGTCGTTGAGGCAGACCAGTGCGCGGGGCCGCTCGGCCGTCAGGAGTTCGGAGGTCGCGGCGTACCCGTGCTCCGGTTGCCAGTCGGGACACACCCGGCCGCTGGCGATCTCCACCCCCGCCTGACCGAGGACGTCGCGGATGCCGGTGAGTCGTTCGACGCCGGCGACGGTTCCGGGGGGCACGTCGTGGACGCCGGGGCCGGCGCCGACGAGGTGGATGCCGGCCCGGTGGCCGGCGTCGAGCAGCAGTCGGGCGGCGGCGCGACCGGCCTCGACCTCGTCGGGGAGGACCGAGGGCAGCGGGGAGGGCTCCGCCGGCAGCGCGTTGAGCAGCACCGCCGGGGCGGTGGTAAGGGCGGCGGGGACGGGGATGGTCCTGGTGAACATCGAGGCGAAGACGATGCCGTCGACCCTGCGGTCCTGCATGGCCTCCAGCAGGCCGCGCTCCAGGTCGGGTTCTCCCTCGGTCTCGCCGATGAACAGCATCACGCCCCGCTCCCGCGCGGCCTCCAGCGCTCCCTTGATCATGTCGCCGGCCAGCCGCGAGGTGGCGACGGTGTCCGAGACGAAGGCGATGGTCCGGGTCGTGCCGGTGCGCAGGCTCTGCGAGACGATGTCGGGCCGGTACTCCAACTCCTCGGCGGCCCGCAGCACGCGCTCCTCGACGCTCCGCGATATCCGCAGCTCACGGCCTCGCCCGGAGAGCACCAGGGAGGCCGTGGTGCGGGAGACGCCCGCGCGCTTGGCGACATCGGTCATGGTCACCCGTCGTGGGCTCACCGGCGGACCTCCAAGGCATCACATCCGACCAACATCTTGACAGTCGACAGCGCGGCGGTAACACTAACCGCCGCTAACACGATTTAGCAACCGGCTCGGGACGTCTGGCCCTCGCCGGTCAGCCACGAATCCAACGGAGTGTGCGCAATGACGCGTTCCATCAGCCGTCGGGAGGCCGCGCTCGGGTTCCTGGCCGTCGCGGGGACACTGGCAGTCGGCTGCGGCGGGCCGGGCGGCAGCGGGTCACGGCGGTCCGACACCGGCCCGTCGCCCTCGGCGGCGCCCACCATCGGTAGCGAACCGGTCACGCTGAAGGCCTACTTCGAGACCGGGTTCCCCATGGCGCGGGCTCTGACCGACGAGTTCACCCGGCAGTTCCCCAACGTCACCTGGGACATCCGCGAGGACCAGTTCGCGGTGATCACCCAGAACGCACCGCGCGTGCTGGCCGACGACCCGCCGGACCTCATGCGGCTTCCCCAGGTGTCCGAGCTGGTGGGCGACGGCCTGTTGCTGAACCTCGACGGCTACGCGGAGGTCTTCGGCTGGGACGGCTGGCCGCCGTCGCAGCTCGAACAACTGCGTGTCGGAGACGGGGGCCGGCCCCGCGGCGAGGGCTCGCTGTACGCGATGGGCCTGAACTTCAGCATGACCGGCGTCTTCTACAACCGGACGCTCGCCGAGCGCATAGGCATGGCGTCCCCGCCGGCCACGCTCGCCGAGTTCGACGAACTGCTCGCGAGCGCCAAGGACGCCGGCATCGTGCCGATCGTCCAGTTCAACGGCGGCGCGACCGGCGGATTCGCCTTCCCGCTGCAGAACCTGATGGCGGCGTACGGAGAACCGGGCCCGATCAACGACTGGATCTTCCAGAAGCCCGACGTCACGATCGACACGCCGTCGAACCTCTCGGCGGTGCGGCACCTCCAGGAGTGGATCGAGGCGGGCTACTTCGACCCGGACGCCAACGCCATGGAGTACGCCCAGATGATGAGCACGTTCATGGCCGGCGACGCCCTGCTCATGTTCAACGGCGACTGGGAGTCGGGAAACCTCGACGGCGAGATGCCGGGCGAGGTGGGCTTCTTCCTGATGCCGCCGGCAGAGGAGGGCGGGCCCGTCGCGACCATGTCCGCGCCCCTGACGTACGGGATCAGCGCGAACGCCGCGCACCCCGACGAGGCCGCGTTCTTCCTCCACTGGGCGTCCACCGACGAGCGCGCCCGTGAGATCGTCGTCGAGGTCGGCGGTTCCCACCCGATGGGCCCCCCGGACGCGCACATGCCGGAGGTGGCCGAGGACAGCGTCACCGGGCAGACCCTCGCCGCCGGCGCCCGGATAGCCGAGGACGACGGCGCGATGGACTTCATCGCCAACGCCACGGGATCCGTCTACGCCAAGGGTTGGACCCCCCAGTTGCAGCGGCTGTTCGCGGGTGACCAGAACCCGGAGGGGCTGCTGGCGGCGGTGCAGCGCGAGTACGAGATCGAGGCCGGGAGCTGAGCGGCATGACATCGCCGACCACGGACCCGCAGCGCGGCCCCGGCCCGACACTCCGGCCTGTCCTGGGCCGTCGGCCCGGACTCCGCACCAGGTGGTGGGTCGGATGGTTCTTCGTCGCCCCGGCGCTGGCGGCCTACGCCGTGTTCGTGCTGTGGCCGATGGTCCTCACCGCGCAGTACTCGCTCTACGAGTGGAACGGCATCGGACCCTCGACCTGGGTCGGCCTCGACAACTACGGGCGGGTCTTCACCGATTCCGAGCTGTTCGACACGATCCTCAACGCCTTCCGGCTGATCGTGTTCTTCAGCGTGATACCCGTGCTGCTCGGTCTGGCGATCGCCGCCACGATCCGGCGGATCGCCACCAGCCGGCTGGCCGTCGTCGCCCGGACGGTGGTGTTCATACCCCAGGTCATCCCGCTGGTGGCCGCCGGCATCACCTGGAGCTGGCTGCTGTCGTCGAACGGCCTGGTCAACCAGCTGCTGTCGGCCATCGGGCTCGGCGGGGTGACCCGGGCCTGGCTCGGCGACCTCTCCACCGCGCTTCCGGCCGTCGGCGTGATCGGCGCCTGGGTGCAACTCGGCCTGTGCACGCTGCTGTTGCTCGCCGGCATGAGCAAGATCGACCCCGCGCTCTACGAGGCGGCGCGGCTCGACGGGGCGGGTCCGCTGCGCGAGTTCCTCTCCGTCACCGTGCCCAGCCTGCGCCAGGAGATCGGCGTGTGCGTCACCGTCACCGTCATCTCGGCCCTGGCCAGCTTCGACATCATCTACATCTCCACCCAGGGAGGACCGGGTAACTCGACGATGGTCCCCGGCCTGGAGATCTACTACCAGGCGTTCTCGGACCGGGAGATCGGCGTGGCCTCCGCGCTCGCCGTGGTCCTCATGGCCCTCGTGCTCCTGTGCGTCCTTCCCATCCAGCGGCTCACCAGGGAGCGGCCATGATCGTCGGCAAGCGCGAGGCGTGGACGGGGCGGGTGTTCCTCGTCCTGCTGATGGCCTTCACCATCGTGCCGTTCGTCAGCCTCTTCGTCACCGCGCTCCACCCCTCGGGCAGCTACCCCTCCGGACTCGAGTGGCCGAGCGAACCGCGGTGGGGGAACTTCGCCGACGCGTTCCGGGCGGCCCACATGGGCGACCTGCTGTGGTCGAGCACCCTGATCGTGCTCGGCGTGGTGCCGGTCTCGCTGGTGCTGGCCACGATGGCCGGCTTCGCCCTCGGTCACCTCCGGATGGCGGGGCGCCACCTGGTCTTCCTGATGTTCGTGCTCGGCCTGACCCTGCCCTTCGAGGGCATCATCACGCCGCTGTACTACGTGGTGCGCGACATGGGCCTCCTCAACACCAGATGGGCCATCATCCTGCCGCTGATCGGCCTGTTCATGCCCTTCGCGGTCTACTGGATGCGCGCGCACTTCATCAACCTGCCCGACGACCTGTCCGAGGCCGCCCAACTCGACGGCGCCAACGTGTGGCAGCTCTTCTGGCGCGTCCACGTCCCGCTGGCCGCGCCCGCGATCTCATCCCTCGCCATCCTGCTGTTCCTGTGGACCTGGAACCAGTTCCTGCTCGCCATCGTCCTGGTCGACGATCCGGCGCGGCGCACCATGGCCGGCGCGCTGGGCGCCTTCCAGGGCCAGTGGGGCACGGACATCCCCCTGCTGTGCGCGGGATCCCTGCTGATCCTCGCGCCCACGCTCATCGTGTTCCTCATCTTCCAACGCCGCTTCGTCTCCGCCCTGTTGCAGGGCTCAGTGAAGGGCTGACCGAGCGATGCCGAACGACAACGGCCCGACGACAGGACAGGCGTGACAGACACCCGCCCCACCCGGTGGACCCGGCATGACCTCGATCGACTCGCCGGGGAACCGGCGACCACCGCGCCCGTCATCGACCCCGCCACCACGCCCCGCGTCCTCCCCGAGCACGACATCTGGGACCTGTGGCCGGTGCAGCGGGAGGACGGCACCACCGCCACGGTCCGGGAGGGCGAGCTCTGGATGACGCTCTCCGCGCCCGCCGTCGGCCATCCCGAGCACCGCCACGACATCGCGCGCCTCCATCTGCTGGCCAGGGCCGGCGACCGCTGGACGGACCTCGGGCACGCCTTCCCCGACGGCGCGTCCCCTGGCAGCCGTGAGTGGTCCGGGTCCGCCCTCCTGCGACCCGACGGCACGGTGTCCGTCTTCTACACCGCCACCGGCGAACGCGGCGAGGCCCGCCCCACGTTCCACCAACGCGTCGTCGAGGCACGCCCCGAGCTGATCACGGACGGCGGTGCGACCCGGCTGGCGCGGGACGTGGAACACCGCGTGGTGCTGCGCTCCGACGGCCGCTCCTATCTGCCGGCCGACGAGATCGACGGCGGCCCCGGCCGGATCAGGGCCTTCCGCGACCCCGCCTGGTTCCGCGACCCGGCCGACGGCGTCGCGTACCTGCTCGTCGCGGCCAGCGTGCCGTGGGGCGACCGCTTCATGGGCGCCGTCGCCCTCGCCCGGGAGACCGCCGGCGGCTGGAGCCTGCTCCCGCCACTGCTGGTGGCCGACGGCGTCAACCACGAGATCGAACGCCCGCACGTCGTCGTCCACCGGGCCCGCTACCACCTCTTCTTCTGCACCAGCCGCCAGTCGTTCCATCCGCCGGGCGCGCCCACGGGTCTCTACGGCTTCGTCGCGCCCAGCCTGACCGGCCCCTACGAACCCCTCAACGGCTCGGGGCTCGTCGTGCGCAACCCACCGTCGCGCCCCGACCAGGCCTATGCCTGGTGGGTGCTCGGGGACCTCAGCGTGGTGAGCTTCGTCAACTACCTCCTCCCGGACGGCAGCGACCCCCGACAGCTGCCGGCCGCCGAGGCGAGAGCCGCCTTCGGCGGAACCGTCGCACCGGTCCTCGACCTCACCCTCGACCACGCCACCGCCCACGCTGTGCCGCGTGGCGTGTCCGACCTCGCGCCCACGCCCGCGGAATGAGCCGACGCCGCCGGCCCTGAGGTTCCGGGTGAGGTGGGCCGGGGACGTGGTGCCGGGGTTCGACTCAAGGGGACGCCCCGCCCGGCCGATGGCGGTGGCATGGAAACGTCTTCTCGCGATCTCGCACGCCGTCCGCTGCTCCGCCGTCTCCTCGGGGCGGCCGGGCTGGTCGGCGGCTGTCGGTTCGTGGTGCCGGGAGCCCTGGCCGGGCCGGTCGACGCCCTTCGGCCGCGCCCGGCGGCGGCCGCGGACGCCGAGGGTCTTGAGGCGCTGTTCGGATCGGAGAACCGGGTGATCGCCACGCACGAGCCCGTGCTCGCGGTGACGTTCAACGCGGCCTGGAACGACTCCGGCCTGGACAGCGTCCTCGGCGAACTCGCACACCGGGGCGCGCCAGCCACGTTCTTCCTGACCGGCGACTTCGCCGACCGGTGTCCCGAGGTGGTGGAGCGGATCGCGGCCGCGGGACACGGTCTTGGCAACCACTCCTACAGCCACCCCCACTTCAGCGACCTGACCGCGGCCGGCAGACGCGAGGAGGTCCGGGCCGCGGACCGCGCCCTGCGCGCGGCCGGAGCGGGAGCGGCCCTGACCCCGTTCTTCCGGTTCCCCTACGGCGAGACCACGCCCGAGCAGATCGGCGAGGTCAACGCGCTGGGGTACGCGGACATCGAGTACACCGCCGACACCAACGGCTGGCAGGGCACCGAGGGTGGCATGACCGTGGACCACGCGGTGCGCAGGGCCCTGGACGCCCTGTGCCCCGGGATGATCCTGCAGATGCACATCGGCGATCCCGGGGGCGGCACCGACGTGATCGACGCCCAGGCCCTGCCACGGATCCTCGACGCGACCACCGCCCACGGCTACCGCGTCATCGACCTCCGCACCCTCCTCACGCCCGCGGCCCGGCAGGCGCCGACCAGCGCGACGAGGCCAGCGGGACGATCGGTGTGATGTGCCGATGCCGGGACCTCCGGCTCAGAAGTGGCCGCCGAAGCTGTCGCCGCCGAAGCCGGTCGGCCACGTGGTGACGTGCCGGGTCGACGTCCGGTCACGGGACGGCGACGGCTCCTCGGGCGGCCAGGGATCCGGGCGTCCCGCCCGCTCCGCGACGGTCAGGAAGTGCTCGTGCTCGTACCGGTGACGCTTCTCGGCGAGGACGGCGCGCAGCCTTGTGCCGTTCGGGTCTTCGCGGTCGTACCGTTCGAACTGCTCGGTGAGGAAGAGCAGCGGGAGCAGCTCCTGGTCCTCGTCGGGCAGGTAGCCCGCGTCCACCACGGCCGCGACCGCCTCCGGCCGGAGCTTGACCGCGCGGGCCAGGACGGCCCTTCGCATGCCCCAACCGTGTCCAAGATTGCCAGGGGCCGGTCGATGATGACGTCTTCCTCGATCCTCGACCCGTCGACGGAGCACGCCAGTTGCAGGACCCATCGGTTCGGATCGGCCTCGCGACAGGCCGCGAACTGCCGGGTGAGCAGCAGGAAGACGGGGGCCCAGGCGGGCCCGGGTCAGGACCCGGTCGCGACCGCGCCGCCGCCGGCGGCCAGGAGCCGCAGGTGGGCGGGGAGGGCGGTGAGTCGCTCGATGCGGCGGACCGTCTCGTCCGCCGTCGGCGACGGTCCGCCGGTGACGAAGTCGATGCCGCGGTCCAGCCAGATGCCGGTGAGCCCGGCGAGGGTGGCCGCGTGCACATCGCCTTCCAGCATGTCGCCGACATTGACCGCCTGCGCCGGGTCCGTCCGCATCCACCGGCAGGCGCTGGCGTAGGCGGCGGGCTTGGCCGCGCCGAGTTCGGTCGGGGTCAGGACGGCTTCGAAGTATTCGAGGAGGCCGAAGCGGGCGAGCTTGGCGCGCTGCTGCTCCGGGTCCCCGTTGGTGAGAACCGCCAGCCGCGGTCCTCGGGGAAGCCCTTTCAGGGTCTCCAGGCAGGGCCGCGCATCGGGGTAGCACCGCCAGGACTCCTCGAACACGGTGAGGTAGCGCTCGGCGATCCAGGCGTCAAGCAGGCCGGGACTTTCCGGAACCGGCTCGCCGAGCGCCGGCAGGAAGGCACGGAGCCTGCGTCGGTGGTGCTCGGCGAAGGAGCACTGGCCGGCCAGGTACTCCCGCATGTGGCGGGCCTCCAGCGTCCACCACAGCGTCACCAGCTCCTCCGGCGGAGCCGTCGCGTTCGGCGCGGTCCTGACGATCTGGCCGATCGCTTCCAGGACCGCGCTCCGGTGGTCGACCAGGGTGCCGTCCAGATCGAAGAAAACCACATCAGCCACGGGCGATGGTCCCACGGCCGTCGAGCCCACAGGCACGAGCCGTGTCGGGTGGCCGCTCGCGGTTCACTTCGCCTGGGCGAGCCACATCGCGTCGGGGCCGGCCGGGAAGCGGAGTTGGCCGGTGGTGTCGTGGACGGCTCGCCAGACCGTCTCGGCGACGTCGCTCTCCTTGGTGAACACGTCCTGCGCCATGAAGCCCTCCATGGTCTTCTTCGCGAACGCCGCGTAGGGCGCCGGGACGAGCTGGTCGGGGGAGGCGCCGTTGGTCGCCTTGGCGGCGAAGCCGGTGGTGAGACAGGCACCGGGCTCGACGGTCTTGGCCTGGACGCCGAAGGGGGCGAGTTCGAGGGCGAGGGAGGCGGTGAATCCCTCGACGGCCATCTTGCTGGCCTTGTAGACGGCGGAGAGCGGCATGTGTCCCAGGACCACGCTGGACGTCACGTTGACCACGACGCCGGAGCCGCGTTCGCGGAACTGGGGGAGGACGGCCTGGGTGGTGGCCATGACGCCGAAGGTGTTGGTCTCGAAGACCTCGCGAACGTGGGCCATGGGGGTGCCCTCGAAGACGCTGATGGAGGGGACGCCGGCGTTGTTGACCAGGGCGTCGACGGGGCCGGCCGCGTGGAGGGCGGCGGTGATGCTGTCGGGCTTGGTCACGTCGAGTTCGACGACGCGCAGGCGGTCGGACTCGGGGAGGAGGTCCGGACGGGGGGTGCGCATGGTGGCGATGACGTTCCAGCCCTGGGCGTGGAAGTGGAGGGCGGTCGCCCGGCCGTATCCGGAGGAGGTGCCGGTGATGAGGACGGTCTTCATGGGGTGGTCCCTTGCGACGTGGTGGGATGCGGAAGATGGACAGGCATTTTCCTGCTTGGCGGGAGAACCTGTGATCCCATTGGATCGCTCTGACCTGCTTGGACTGTAGAACTATCCTCGCTCATGCTTGCACGATTCTCTATCGCGCCTCTGTCAGTTCAGGTGAGGGCGCCTGCGGGGGTGCGTACGGTGTGCCGGAGGTGGGCGGCGTCCCGGCTGGGTGGCGCGCCGAACTGGCGGCGGTACTCGCGGCTGAACTGGGAGGGGTTGTCGTAGCCGACGCGCTGGCCGACGCCGGTGACGTCGCCGGGGTGGGTGGCCAGCAGCAGCCGGGCCTCCTGGAGCCGGATCTGCTTCTGGAACTGGATGGGGCTCATCGCGGTCACGGCCTGGAAGTTGCGGTAGAACGCGGAGACGCTCATGCCGGACATGCGGGCCACGTCCTCGACGCGGAAGGGCTGCGCGTAGTGCTCGCGGATCCAGCGCACGGCCCGTGAGATGTGGCTGAGGCCGCTGTCGGCGAGGCCGAGTTGGCGGACGGTCGCGCCCTGCTCGCCGGTGATCAGGCGCCACAGGATCTCGCGTTTGACCAGCGGGGCCAGCACCGCCCGGTCGCGTGGCTCGTCGAGCAGGCGCAGCAGCCGGATCGCGGCGTCCAGCAGCGCGGGTGGCGCGTCGCTGACGGCGATCCCCGAGGGCGTGCCCCCGCCGGCGCGGGGGATGTCGCCGGGGCCGGCCTGGAGGAGGAGTTCGGCGACGGCGGAGGGATCCAGCACCAGGCCGAAGCCGAGGGCCGGTCGCTCGGGCTCTGCCTGGGTGAACTGGCCGGTGACGGGCAGGTCGACGGAGGCGACCAGGTACTGCCCGGGGCCGTACTCGAAGACCCGCTCGCCCAGCGCGAGGCGTTTGGTGCCCTGCGCGATGACCGCGAGGACCGTGCCGGACATCGAGAACGCCGGCGGATCGGGCCGGTCGACCCGGGAGATGAGGACGTCGTCGATGGCGGTCGTCCAGTCGGGGCGCGCGTGCCGGGCCAGCAGGGCGCGAAGCTCGTCGAGGTGCATGCCCCCATTGCAGCACCCTGCGCGGCCTGGCTCCCGAGGTGGGGAGGATCGTGCAGGTGCCGGAGAGCATCGTTCTATCGTTTACGCAGGTCAGGGCGGTTGAATCGAAGCGCGTCACTCCAGTGTCCTGGAAAGAAGGAGTCCATCGATGCGTGCCACCTACGGCTTCGCCGCCACCCTGACCGCCAGGCCCGGCATGGGCGACCAGCTGGTCGACCTGCTGCTCACCGGCCTGGACGAGGGCAGCCCCGGCGCGAGCGAGCACTGCCTGGTCTACCTCGTCTCCCGCTCCGCGTCAGAGCCCGATGTCGTCCACGTCACCGAGGGCTGGACCAGCGAGGAGGACCACCATCGGCTCTTCGCCGGCGAGGTCGCCCAGGCCATCGTGGCGCGGGTCGACGCGCTGCTGGCCAAGGAGTCGGCATACACGGACCACGTCCCGATCCGCGGCAAGGCCACCCTCTGAAGCCCTCCGACCACCGCACGGCCCACCACCCCGCCACCCCCCGCGAGAGGCGACGACCATGACCACGGCACGACCCGACCTGGACCCCGAACTGCGCGCCCTGCTGGCCGACCTGCCGCTGACGGCCCAGCTCACCCCGGAGATCCTCGCCCAGCTGCGACAGCTCCCCGCGACGCCCGTCGAACCACTTCTCGCCCACCGGCGGGTCGACCGGCGCGAAGTCACCGTGCCCGCCCCGGACGGCACCCCGATACCGTTGTCGGTCTTCTCGCTCAAGGACACCGACCGCACCAGCCTCGCGCCGTGCGTCTACTGGATGCACGGCGGCGGGATGGTCATGGGCGACCGCTTCTCGCAGCTCGACATCCCCCTGGAGTGGCTCGACGAGTTCGGCGCGGTCGTGGTCTCCGTCGACTACCGGCTCGCGCCCGAGGCCACCGGCACCACCCTCGTCGACGACTGCTACCGGGGCCTGCGCTGGATCGCCGCGCACGCCGCCGAACTCGGCGTCGACCCCACCCGGATCGTCGTCGCCGGTGCCAGCGCGGGCGGCGGCCTGGCCGCCGGCGTCACCCTGCTGGCCCGCGACCTCGCCGGCCCGGCGATCGCCGCCCAGCTGCTGATCTGCCCCATGCTCGACCACCGCAACGCCACCACCTCCAGCCGCCAGTACTCCGGCGTGCCCGGCGTGTGGACCGCCGAGACGAACGCCTTCGCCTGGCGCTGCGTCCTCGGCGACCTCGCCGACGACCAGGTGCTCCCCTACGTCTCACCCGCACTCGCCAGCGACCTCTCAGGACTGCCGACCACCTATGTCGACACCGGCTCCGCCGAGGTCTTCCGCGACGAGGACACCGACTACGCCACCCGCGTCTGGGCCGCCGGCGGCCAGGCCGAACTCCACGTCTGGGCGGGCGGCTGCCACGGCTTCGACGCCCTCTACCCGCAGGCACCCATCTCGGTCACGGCCCGCCGAACCCGCACCGACTGGCTCGCCCGCGTGCTGTCCGCGAACCCCGCCGGGTAGCGGCCTCGGGGATGACCTCACTGAGGGATCATGACCTGATCGTGGCGGGCGTTCGCGCCTTCCTGACCGAGGGAGACAATTTATGAGCGAGCAGGGATCGTTCCGGCGGCTGGCGGCCGGTCAGCTGGCCCGCGTCCGGATCTGGGACCGCGCGTCCGGGGCGGTGCGCACCGTGTTCGAGTCGCGTGACCGCCTCTTCGAGGCGCCGAACTGGACCCCCGACGGCCGGTTGCTGGTCAACGGGGACGGCAGGCTCTGGCTGCTCCCGGCCGACGGTTCCGGCCCGCCCCGGGAGATCCCCGCGGCGGGTCTGCCCGCCGTCAACAACGACCATGTCCTCGCCCCCGACGGGGCGACGGTGTTCGCGTCGGCCAACGACTGGCACATCTGGGAGGTCCCGCTCGACGGAGGCGCCGCCCGCCGCGTCACCGCCGACGACGGCGGGATGCACTTCCTGCACGGCATAAGCCCCGACGGACGGCGTCTCGGCTATGTCCGCCTCGATCCGGAGGGCGACAACTGGTGGGCGTCGGCCACCATCCACACCGTCGGCCTCGACGGAGAGGACGATGTCGCCGTCACCACGCACCCAGGACCGGCGGACGGCTGCGCGTGGACACCGGACGGCGAGTGGATCGTCTTCAACACCGAGCAGTTCTCCGACACACCGGGCCACGCGCAGCTCGCCCGGGTCCGGCCGGACGGGACGGAACTCGAACAGCTCACCTTCGACGAGCGCGTGAACTGGTTCCCGCACGTCGCGCCGACCGGGGACGTCGCCGTCTACCTCAGCTACCCGCCGGGCACGACCGGGCACCCGGCGGACCTGCCCGTCGAACTGCGGCTGGTGACGGTCGGCGCCTGGCGGGAGCCCACCACGCTGGTCGCCCTCCTCGGTGGGCAGGGCACGATCAACGTGCCGAGCTGGGCCCCGGACGGATCCGCGTTCGCCTTCGTCGACTACCCCTTCGACCAGCGGGACGAGCCGGCGACCGAGTGACCGGCTGAGGCCCCGTCACCGTGGCCGGTCGGCCCGCCGGCGGCCCTCGGGCGGCGGGCCGACCGACCGGGACGGGCGGAGCCGGTGGGCGACGGCCACCAGCACGAGGGTGAGCGCCAGGAGCCCGGCCCAGATCACCCACCGCTCGGGCCACACGCCGGCGGAGGAGTGGCCGTGGTCGGGTCGGCCGCCGTCGGCCCCGGAGGCGATGACGGCCGCCAGGCCGGCGATCGTGGCCACCACCGCGAGTCGGCCGGCGGCGCGCGCGGTCAGCGGCAGCGGGCGCGACTCCCGGCCGGGACCGCGCAGCCGCAGCCGCTCGCTGGGGCGGGCCGGCGCCAGCAGCCGGAGCAGCAGCAGCCCGGCGAGCGGCATCTGGAGGGCCCAGACCAGGGTGCGGAACGAGCCGTCGAACCAGACGTTGGTGCCGTACAGCAGGGTGTGCCAGACGCTGAGCACGTAGACGACGATGACGAAGCGGTGCAGCGCCCGCCACAGCCGGGAGCCGGTGGTCTGGCGCAGGTAGAAGGCGAGGCCCAGGACGATCCCCAGGTAGAAGGCGAGCAGGCCGATCAGGATGGCCACCCGGCCCGTTCCGGTGGCGTAGCCGCCGGGGACGAACACCTTGACCAGGGTCTCGCGCACCAGCTCGCCCATCGGCTGGTTCTCGAAGTTGGTCTGGAGCTCGGCGCCGAAGAACGTGGCCATGTGCAGGAACATCAGCCCGATCGTGGTCAGGCTGGTGGTGCGGTGCCACTTCTCCACCCGGGCCGCCGACAGCCAGCGCCAGGGCGGGCGCGCTCCCGACCTGAGCAGGCCGAGGACGACCGTGATGTACGCCCACAGCAGGGCCGACCAGCCGAAGGCCTGGCACAGCCAGTACCACCAGTACTCGGACGCGTCCTCGAAGGGCGGCATCATCCGGATGCTGGGCGAGCTGCCGTTCTCGACCCTGGCCCACAGCCACCAGAAGACGAGGCCGGTGACCACCAGCGCCAGGCTGGCGTCCGGTATCGCGGCGCGGGCGTCGGCCCGCAGCCCGGGCCAGTCGAAACGCCGCGTGCCTCTTCGCCTTCCCGAGGAGGGGACGGGTGGTCGCGCGGCGTCTGTCATCGGAGTCCACCTTCTCTGAGCGGCTTCTCGGCGTTTCGGCGGGACACCTGGGCAGTCGGACCGGAAGGACGTCCGGTTCCCATCGACTTCGCGCGGGCGCGCGGGCGGCGGTGACACCCCACTGGCCCAGGGCCGTTTGCCGGCCCCTGGGCGGCGGCCGAGCATGAGGCTGTGGCAGCGCACACGACGGGAATCGGGCGGCGGGGGTTTCTCGGCGGATGCGCCGGTGTCGTCGCCGGCGGGGTCGTCGGGTGTGAGACCGCCGCGCCGAAGGCCGAGCCGGTGCGCCGCCGGGCGGGCGCGTCGCGGGACGAGGACTGGCGGATCAGGGACCAGGGCCCGGAGGACGCGGTCCTCGGCTACGCCGACCGGGTGAGCGTGCGGCCCGGCGAGGAGCTGGGGCTGCGGGTGTCCACCACCGCCCGCCGGTTCCGGGTCTCGGCGTTCCGCGTCGGCTGGTACGACGGCGCGGAGGCCGAGCTGGTCTGGCGTTCCGAGTCCGTGCCGGGCCGGGAGCAGCGCGAGCCGCGGGTGCACGACATCACCAAGGCCGTGCTGGCCGACTGGCGCAGGAGCCTCACCGTCGACACCACCGACTGGCCGGAGGGCGCCTACCTGCTGCGGCTGGACTCCGACGACGACCACCAGCGGTACGTGCCGCTGATCGTCCGCTCGGCGAGCGGCGCCGGCCGCACCGTGCTGATGCACGCCCCCGCGACCTGGCAGGCGTACAACGTGTGGGGCGGCTACAGCCTCTACCAGGGGCAGGACGGCAGCCACCAGGGCCGCTCCAAGGTGGTCTCCTTCGACCGGCCCTACGACCGGGACGGCGCCGAGAAGTTCCTGGTGTACGAGCGCGCCGCCGTCGTGCTGGCCGAGCGCCTCGGCATACCGCTGGCGTACACCACGGGCATCGACGTCGACCGCGACCCCGACGTGCTCAGGGACGCCACCGCCGTGCTCGTGCTGGGCCACGACGAGTACTGGACGCCGCGCCAGCGCGAGCGCGTCGCCGAGGCCCGCGACGCCGGCACCAATGTCGCGATCCTGGGCGCCAACACCTGCTTCCGGCGGGTCAGGCTGGAGACCGGCCGCCTGGAGCCGGAGCACGAGCCGGGCCGCGCCGTCGCCTGCTACAAGGACTCGTACCCGCAGGACCCCAGCTACCCCGACGACCCGAAGCGGGTCACCACCGACTTCCGCGCCGACCCCGGCGCCGATCCGGAGTCGTCCCTGACCGGCGTCCTCTACGAGGGCTATCCGACCGACGCGCCCTACGTCGTCCACGACCACCGGCACTGGGTCTTCGACGGCACCGGTGTCGAGAAGGGCGAGTCCTTCGACCATCTGGTGGGCGTCGAGTACGACCGGGTGACGCCGGACGCGCCGACCCCGGAGCGGATCCGGATCGTCGCCCACTCACCCCTGGAGTGCAAGGGGAAGGCCAGCCACCAGGACTCGGCCTACTACACGGTGGACAGCGGCGCCGGCGTCTTCTCGGTCGGCACCATGCGCTGGGTCGAGGGGCTGATGGCCGGCACCGACGCGAACGGCCGCAACCACGGCATGGACGCCCGCACCGGCCGGTTCGTCACCCGCGCCACGGAGAACGTGCTGCGCGCCTTCGCCGAGGGCCCGGCGGCGCGGCACCGCCCCGAGCCGGAGAACAACGTGGACCGGGTGTACGACGAGGACTGACCGGGGCGCGCCGTCAGGTGAGACCCCGCGCCGCCTCGATGAGCTCCGGGCCGTACGAGGTGAAGACGGCTCGCGAGCCGAGGACGCGCGTGATGTCCACGCATTCCGCGCGCCCCTCCGAAATCGAAATGTCCGGCGAGGGGGGGCCGGTGAATAAAAGGGCCGCGGCGCTTCGCCGAATACGCGGGGAACCGGCCGCGAAGTCGCCCGACTTTCCGCGGAGTTGATCCCAGGGGGCGCGCTCATAAAGGTGTGCGCCCCCCGCGCGCCCTTGTGCTTCCCCGGAGCGCGGATTCGTGTGTGCAATGCGACGGTGACGGGTGAGGATGTGTGAGTTGGGGGCACTCGACAGAGGTGGGAAACGACTGCCGGGGAGGCACCAGACGTGATCCGATTACTGCTCGTGCACGACGACAATCTGCTGCGCTGTGCGCTGGCTTCGCTGCTGGCCGTCGAACGGGACATCGAGGTGGCGGCCGCGTCCTGGCGGGAGGTCGTGCCGCCGGGCGCGTCGGCGCCCTCCGCGGACGCGTGGCTGGTGGACACCGACTGCGCGGGTTTCGCCGCGCTGACCGCGGAGGACCCGGTGGTGGCCGGCGGGGGAGTGGGCCACCGGGGCGAGGGCGGTGGGGGGCGGGCGCCGGGCCTGGTGGTGCTCGCGCCGACGGGTCGGCCGGGGCTGCTGCACCGGGCCTTCACCGCCGGCGCGCTGGGATTCGTCAGCAAGGGCGCCCGGCCGGCATGTCTGCTGGACGCCATCAGAAGCGTCGTGCGCGGCAGCCGTTATGTGGATGACGCCCTCGCCTTCGATTTCTTCAGCGCCACGCATATGCCGCTCACGCCACGCGAGCTGAATGTTCTCTCACTCGCGGCCGACGGCGCCCCGGTGCCGGAGATCGCGGAGCGGCTCTGGCTCGCCGAGGGCACGGTGCGCAATTACCTGGCCGCCATCATCCGGAAGACCGGCGCCCGCAACCGGGTCGACGCGATCCGCATATCCCGCAGCGCCGGCTGGGTCTGACCAGTCGGCCGCCAGATCGCGGTAAGCGGCGGAGCGTTCGAGCAGTTCCTCGTGCGAGCCGAGGGCGTGGCCGCCGCCGTCCAGCAGGAGCACCCGGCCCGCCCGGCGGGCGGAGCTGATCCGGTGCGCGACGACGATCAGCGTGCCACCGGTCCGGGCCGCGAAGGCCCGCTCGGCGCGCGCCTCGGCGGCCGGGTCCAGATGGCACGTCGCCTCGTCGAGCACCGCCACGGGCGCCAGGGACAGGTAGGCCCGGGCCAGCGCGAGCGACTGCCGCTCGCCCGCGGACAGGGCCGCGGGCGTCACCCGGCCGCCCGGGCCGCCGAGCCGCTTCACCAGGGCGTCCGCGCCGACCGCCGCGGCGGCGACGAGCAACTCGTCGTCGTCCGGTGGTCCGGGGCGCAGGTACCCCAGGTTCTCGGCGACGGTGCCGGAGAACACGTACGCCTCCTGCGGGATCAGCACCCGCAGCCCGGCCAGCTCCGCCGCGGCCCGGCCGGCCAGCGGCTCGCCACACAGCACGATCTCGCCGGCGCCGGGCCGCAGCAGCCCGGAGACCAGCAGCGCCAGCGTCGACTTGCCGGTGCCGCTCGGTCCCACCACGGCCAGGTGCCCGCCGGTCGGGAGCGTCAGATCGAGCCGGTCGAGCACCGGCTCCGCCCGCCCGCCGTAGGCGAAGGAGACGCCGCGCAGCACCAGCGCCGGCCCACCCGCCGGCGGCCCGGCCGACGGTCCGTCGGGTGGGACAGTGGGTGCGGCGGCGGGCGGCTCGGCGAGCAGCCGCCCGGTGACCACGGCCAGCCGGGCGCCCGCGCCGCCGACGCCCTGCACCAGGCTGGTCAGGGCGGGCAGCAGCCCCTGGAGCACGAAGGTCACCGCGCCCACCAGCTCACCCGCCGTCACCCCGCGGTCGAGCAGCCAGGGCGCCAGACACACCAGCAGTCCCAGCGGCAGCTGCCCGCCGAGCGCGAGCGCCACCACCCGCGTGGTCCCCCAGCGGGCCAGCGACAGCGCGGCCCGCAGCTCGCCGTCGACCCGGGCCGCCGCCCCGGCCGCCACCCCGTCCTCCGCCCCGCAGGCGGTGATGTCCCGCAAGCCCTCGCAGATCCCGCCGAGTTCGCCGGCCAGCGCCTCGTCCGCCGCCAGCACCGCACGCTGCCGCCCGGCCAGCGGCCGCAGCCCGGCCGCGAAGACACCGAGCGCGAGCAGCAGCGGCGGCAGCACCACGAGCAGCAGTACCGGCGCCAGCAGCAGCAGGCCGAACAGCGCGCCGGCGGTGGTGAACACGAACGTCTGCGCCACCAGCACGAGACCCGCCAGGCTGTCCCGGGCGATCTCCGTCTGCGTCGTCAGCCGGGAGACCGCCGCCGCGTCGTCCCGCTCCGCGCCGCGCACGGCCCGGTCGAGGGCGCGGTCCACCACCGCGCGCACCAGCGTGTCGCGCAGCGGCTCCACCAGCTCGGCGACCGCCCGGTACACCCGGCCCGTGCTCACCGCGCCGGCCAGCACCCCGACCCCGGCCAGGGCCAGCCAGCCGAGCCCGGCGCCGGTGCGGCCGGCCAGGAAGCCGTCGTCGACGGCCCTGGCCACGCCGTAGCCGAGCAGGAACGACTGCCCCGCCTGCACCGCCGACCAGCCGGCCAGCCGGGCCACCACCCGGGGCCGGCGCCGCAACGCGCGCAGCCCGGCGGCCACCTGCCGCCCGGCGGTGACCTCAGCGGCCATCGGACTCCCTCCACAGCGCCCGGTAGTCGGCCCGCGCGCACAGCTCCCGATGGGTGCCGAGCGCCCTGACCCGACCGTCGTCGAGCCAGGCCACCAGGTCGGCCCGGGCGGCGGACGCGGGGCGGTGCGCGATCACCAGCCGGGTGCGGGCGCTCGCCGCCCGGTGCAGCGCCGCGGTGACGCGCCGCTCGGTGACGGTGTCGAGCCCCGAGGTGGCGTCGTCCAGCACCAGCAGCCGCCCGCGGTGGGTGAACGCCCGGGCCAGCCCGAGGCGTTGCCGCTCCCCGCCGGAGAGCGGGGCCGTCGCGCACCGGGTGTCGTAGCCGTCCGGCAACCTCCGGACGAAGCCGTCGGCGTCGGCCGCCCGCGCCGCGGCGACCACCCGCTCCCGCTCGACCGGCACCGGTCCGAGCCCGATGGCGTCGGCGATGGAGCCGCCCAGCAGCACCGGCCGCTCGAAGGCGTACCCGACCGCGTCGCGCAGCTCGCGCCGGGACAGTTCGTCGACGG
Source organism: Streptomyces sp. NPDC127098 (assembly GCF_042722465.1). Taxonomy (NCBI): domain Bacteria; kingdom Bacillati; phylum Actinomycetota; class Actinomycetes; order Kitasatosporales; family Streptomycetaceae; genus Streptomyces; species Streptomyces sp. NPDC127098. Next base: position 172,153 of record NZ_JBHXFJ010000001.1, on the reverse strand, counting down.
GCACCCCGTCCAGCAGTACCCGGCCCGCGTCCGGCTCGGCCAGCCGGCCGGCGAGCGCGGCCAGCAGCGACTTGCCCGAGCCCGAGCGGCCCACCACCGCCACCGTGCTGCCCCCGGGCACCACCAGGTCCAGATCGCGCAGCACCGCCCGGCCGCCGCGCCGCGCGGTCACCCCGGCGAACGCCAGCTCCCCCGGGCCGGCGTCCGGCAACGATCGCGCCCCGTGCCGCGGCGGCGGTACGGCGAACACCTCGGCCAGCCGCTCGGCCGCGCCCCTGGCCCGCACCAGCCGGTGCACATGGGCGACGAAGCCGCCGATCCCGGTGGCGAGCACCACGTAGCGGGTGGCCGCGAGCAGCCCGCCGACGGACAGGGCGCCCGCCGCGAGCAGCAGTCCCGCGACGGCGACGACCGTCAGCTGGAGCAGCGGGACCAGCGCCGCCGCGCGGGCACCGGCCCTGGCGTTGATCCGCCACATCCGGTGCCCCTCGGCGCCCAGTTCGGGAAGCGGCGCCAACACCCGCTCGCGCTCCCGCCGTCCGGTGCCCGCGACGGCGATGGTCCTGGCGCCGCCCAGCGCCTCGAGCAGCCGGCCGGCCAACTGCCCCTGGACCCGCTGGTAGCGGGCGACCGAGTCGGCGGACGAGCGGGCGAACACGCGCAGCAGCAGCACCAGGAGCGGGGCGCCGGCCGTGAACGCCACGGCGAGCCGCCAGTCGAGCAGCGCCAGCGCCACCACACCGCCCACCGGCGTGACCAGCGCGGCGCCGGCGGCGGCCAGGGCGGCCGGGGTGGCGCCCGCGTGTGAGGCGTTGACGGTGACCCGGGCGACCAGGTCACCGGCCGGGAAGCGGGCCGCGGCACCCGGCCCGAGATCCAGCACCTGCCGCACCAGCCGGCCGCGCAGCCACGCCGCGGCGCGGGCGTCCGTGGTGGCGGTGAGCAGGCTGCCGGCGGCGTTCAGGGCGGCCTGGGCGACCAGCAGCAGCGCGCACAGCGCGCTCCACCGGCCGGCCGTCGGCGCGTCGTCGAGGAGCAGGTCGAGGGTGTGGCCCAGGGCCGCGGGCAGCGTCAGCGCGACGGCCGAGCCGGCCAGGGTCAGCGGGAGCAGCACGGCGACGCGGGTCGCGCCGTGCCCGGCGGTGCCGAGCGGGTCGAGCGGTCGAGGGGGGCGGCCCCGCGCCCAGGGCGCGGGGGGGCGCCGCCCGGCCCAAGGGGCGCTCACAGAAAGAGCACGAAGCGTTTGGTGAGGT